>CALELH010000744.1 GCA_937902595.1 uncultured Myxococcales bacterium | reverse complement strand
TGCCACTCTCACCGATGAGTACTGCTCCCGAGCGGTCGCGGCCTTCGCCTTCGGCCCGCGCACAGTTGAAGCTGTCGCCCTCCCCCTCGCGAGATTCATCGAACAGCATCAGGACACGCTGATGACGTTCCCCGATAGAGAGAGAGGCCTGATCCTGGGCCGGATCATTGATAAGAAAAGCTGGGCCGAAGTGATGAACAGCACTGGAATGCCGAGCCTCCCAGCCACGATGCGGGCGACCCGACGTGCTGTTCGCGAGCTCGTGGTGCGCGCAGCCCCACACCTAGAGAATCAAACGGCAGGATCGGACCTATAGGACAATGACCTCAGGTATGTCGCTCAAATTCACTCAAGTCATGGGCGCAGAAGAGGGCGACCTGGGCCTGAGCATCTAAGGAGAGAGCCCGCAGCTTCGCTTGATTATGAAGTCTCGCTTCATTGTCGACGGCGAGCAAACGCTGGCTGACTCTCAACGCCGTCGGGCAATAGGGAGGATCATTGAGTTCTCCCGAGTGAAAGTACGCATCCCCACAATGAAGCAACCAATGATCCCCTACGTCGACCGCGACCCCACAATGCCCAGCAGAGTGCCCAAGCAAGGGGATGAGCAATATCTCTGGTGGTAATCCCGGTAGGTCTCGAACGGCCTCAAAACCATGCCACCGCTCTCCGCTCTCTTGATGGGTGACCCATCGTGTATCGGGCGACCACAGTTCAGAGCGGTATCTCGGTCTCTGACTCCAACGAGGAGAGATCGCCTCAGCCAATTCTGACGAATAGACGTGGACTTGAGCGTGAGGGAAATCACTGAGCCCACCAGCGTGATCGGGGTCGAGATGGGTACAGACAATGTGGCGAACATCTGCCTGGGAGTACCCTAGAGCTTTGATCTGTGCCAGGGCTGTCTCTGCCGGATCGAAAGCGGGCCTACCGAGGCGTGTCAGCGAATGCCCGATGAGCGCTTCACGGCGCTCGATCACTTGAGTCCCAAACCCAGTGTCGATGAGAATGAGCCCCTGCTCTGTCTCCAGCAACAAACAGTGGCAAACTAGGCCTTGGGTTCCCGCACCGGCCCATGACCAACCGACAGGGCAGAAAGACGCGCAGTTCAAATGGGACGCTCGAATCACTCAACCTCCGAGGTGACTCAAACAAAATAGCTGGAATCCGGCCATAGGTCGATGTGGAGAGCGAACTTTGTGTATGGACAATTAGGGACTGTTCGAGCACTGTAGCGCCGATTCTTGGAGGAGATCATCATGGCAAACTCTAGACCCGTATACGCCTTAGCGAAGGACCTCGGACTCCCATCTAAGGAGCTCGTAGAGAAGATCAACGCCGGTAAGCTCGGTTTCACCGTCGCGACTCACTCCTCGCACCTGACGGGAGACCAAGAGAAGGCCGTGTCAGCTTTGATAAAGCCAAAGAAGGCCGCTCCTAAGAAGACCGCTGCCCCTAAGAAGACCGCGACTCCTAAGGCCGCTGCTTCAAAGAAGGCCGCGGCTCCTAAGAAGGCGGCTCCTAAGAAGGCGGCTCCTAAGAAGGCGGCTCCAAAGAAGGCGGCTCCAAAGGCCGCTGCTCCAAAGAAGGCGACGGCTCCTAAGGCCGCTGCTCCAAAGAAAGCCGCGGCTCCTAAGAAAGCGGCTCCAAAGAAGTCGGCTCCGAAGACTCCTGAGCCAAAGAAGTCGGCTCCGAAGACTCCTGAGCCAAAGAAGGCTGCGCCTTCTCAAGAACGAGATACAACGTACTCCGCAAGAGATGAGAAGAAGCACACCAACAACGCTCGTAAACTTCGAGAGGCGATTGAAAAGCTGGCGGAGTTCGCGAGAGACGCCGCGTCCGGCACGCTCGGAAAGAAAGCGGCTAAGAAGGCCCGGAAGCGAGTCGAAGCTCTCGCTGATAAAGCGATCAAGGCTGCAAAGAAAGTGGTAAAGAGGTCATAATCGACTCGTGGGTAAACCTCCCTTAACTCGCGAGTGAGATGTCGTGCCTGTTTATTTACTCAACGAGACCCTCGCGTTTCCAGATCCGACTCTCGCGGACCCTGAGTCAGGTGTTCTAGCCGTAGGTGGTGACCTCTCTCCTGGGCGCCTCGTGCTCGCCTACTCTCTCGGTATCTTCCCCTGGTACGACGAAGAGCTCACTCCAATCCTCTGGCATTCTCCATCTGAACGTTTCGCCTTGAGGCCCGAAGATCTACATCTAGGGCGGAGCCTGCGTCGCGCGGTCAATCGGAGCGAGGTCGAGATCACCTATGATTGTGCGTTTGAAGAGGTCGTCGAGCGATGCGGTGAGGTACCCCGCGCGGGACAGCTGGGGACATGGCTCAACGAGGATATGAAGGCCGCCTACAGCGAGCTACATCAGCAAGGATATGCCCACTCAGCTGAGGCTTGGTCCGATGGTGAACTCGTGGGAGGCCTTTATGGAGTCACTCTGGGAGGGGTCTTCTTCGGAGAGTCGATGTTCTCGCTTATACCCGATGCATCAAAGGCCGTCTTCGCAGACCTCGTCCCACGTCTTCAGCGCGCTGGCTATCGATTGATCGACTGCCAGGTCTACACAGAACATCTCGCACGTTTTGGTGCACAGGAGTGGTCACGGGATTACTTCCTTGGTGCATTGAGTGATGCGCTACAACACCGCCCTCGTCCCAAATGGCCACTTGAGCGCAGAGCTTAAGGCGTCGCATTTCCATACATTCACGATTGGGTGAGTGAGAACGTGACGCCCCCACGGAGCGTCCCCCCTCACGAATCTTTCGATTTTCTTTCCTTGTCCTACATGTATGTTAAGATGCGACCATGAGTTATATAGACTCCATTCACTCCTTGGCCACGACCGTTGAGCCTGGGACGATCCTCTTCGAGGAGGGTACAGCCGGTGGCGGGATTATCTTGCTGCTGTCCGGAAGGCTCCTCGTCAAGAAGGGTGGTCATCAAGTTGGAGTTATCACTGAGCCTGGCTCCTACGTCGGTGAGTCAACATTCGTCACGGGTAAACTTCGAAGCGCAACTGTGACCGCTGAAAACTCAGCGACGATCATCAGATTGAGCGCTCAGCAGTCGGCTGAGTTTCTCCAGACAAAAGAGGCGGAGGCGAAGATTCTAAAGACCGTCACCGAACGTCTCACGGCCGCCAATAATTATATCCAGGAGCACGCAGAGCGGTCACGAGATCTAGAGACCGCGTTGTCAGAAGTTCTCCACGGACTCAGCAAGCTCCACGACGAACTCGCAGACGCTCATGACAGCGACGCAGCTCGAGCCGAGGCAGCCAGACGCCTGCGAGTGCTCGTCAACAAATACGGACGTGCCGAGCTTGTTGGAGAGCCCATCGTCATCTGAGTTAGGTGAGTGTCCCCTACCACCATATTTCGACCTCGCTGCTGACTAAGGCCCCGCCATTCCCATAACGAGACGCTCGCTCCTGCGCCTGATGATTCGCGAGAGACGTAAGATCTCGGCGATCAACGGCCTAAGAGTCATAGCCCATTTCCGAATCATCGCCTGTGTCGCAGACTTGATTTTTCGGGGCAACATCTGTCACCTGTCGATCCATGCGCCAAGTCACACTCATTCAGATCGCTCTCAGCCCCCCCATCCGGAATGGGGGAAAGCTGTGAAGCGTCTCATCCTCATCGCCCTGATGACCATCGCTGGCTGCGGCGGAGAAGGAGAGGCGCCATCCCCGCTCGCGAGCGGCCCGCTTGTAAACGTCTTCGACTGGACACTTACGAGTGACGAGGGCGATCCATTTGCGGCAACACGACCCGACGAGGTTCGATGCACAGAGACGTCCTTTGGCCCCGAGGATCTCGCAGGCGTTTGGGTGTACTCCATCGAAACACGGGACTGCAATTGGCTGACGGTACAGCAAAAGACCGCCATGGCTGTGGCGGTCGGTGACACGGTGCGAGCCAACGTTTGGCACTTCGAGTTGGTCGCTCCAGAGCCAGCATCGGCCCTTGTAGGGATCGGGACTTCTGAGAGGATTTTGGTTCAGGCTGAAGAGCCTATCCCGCAGCCTGGTCGCCTGATCCAGCTCGAGTTTGTCGCGGACACGCCTATTCCAAAGGGCCAACCGATCTTCTTTCACGTGAATAATCATGGCGCCAACTCTTGGCACCTCGTCGACATCTTACTCAACCCGCCGCCTATAGAGGGACAATCGCCTCCCTAGTCTCCAGGAGTTATCCCCATCCCCCCAATCGGTTAACGGGGCGTTTATGTCAGCGTGGCCACGCGGTATGATGCGCCTCTCTTCATAAGACTTGGTAGTGCAGCGATGAAGTCCTCAGGCTCTCTTGGCCCAATCGGTGTCAACTTCCAAGAGGTTACCCGCCGCTTCAGCGATGACGCTGTCGCGCTGGATGACGTGAGCTTCGATGTCAGCCCAGGCGAGTTCTCTGTGCTCGTCGGCCCATCAGGCTGCGGAAAGACCACCGCGCTCAGAATAATCGGGGGCCTCGACTCACCGACATCGGGTGTGGTGTCCCTATATTCTGGAGACCCTTCAACGGGCGAACTAGAGCGTACTCCCGGGATGGTCGGCTACTGCTTCCAGGAACCTAGACTCCTGCCCTGGAGGAGCGTGCTCGAGAACGTCTGCCTTCCCTTTGAGCTCGTGCCTGGTGGTCAAGAAGAGCGCTTAACTCTGGCACGAGACGCGCTGGATAAAGTTGGACTCGGAGATGCGCTCGACAAGCGACCCCACGAGCTCTCGGGTGGAATGCGCATGCGCGTGGCCATAGCGCGCGCTCTGGTGACCCAGCCTAGGCTATTGCTACTAGACGAACCCTTCGG
>CALELH010000743.1 GCA_937902595.1 uncultured Myxococcales bacterium | reverse complement strand
TTCAGGACGTCTTCAATACGCATGGTCGTCACCGGATCCACGGCGATGGAGAATTCATCCAGCAGGAGAATGTCGGGATCCTGTGAGAGCGCTCGGGCGATGGTCAACCGCTGCTGCTGACCACCCGACAGGAGGCTGCCGAGCGCGTCGAGGCGGTCTTTCACTTCGTCCCAGAGCGCTGCACGCTTGAGACATCGCTCCACGATCTCGTCCAGGTCGGTCTTATGCTTCACACCTGCGAGCCGTGGGGCCAGCGCGACGTTATCGTAGATGCTCAGGGGCAGCCCGACGGGCAGCGGGAAGACGACGCCAATGCGGCGCCTTAACGCGTAGAAGTTCCGCCAATTTCTGACGTTGCGTTCGTTGACCTCGACCTCTCCCTCGAACGTCATCCCCGTCGTGAACATGTCCATACGGTTGAGGATCTTTAGAAACGACGTCTTCCCGCTATTGGCTGGACCAATGATGGAGAAGATCTCTCGTTCGTAAATATCCAGACTGACGTTCGACAACGCGGGCTTACCCCCGTAGCGAATGGTGAGGTCCTTGGCGCTTATCTCGATAGGGGGATGATCTACCATTTCTTCTTCCCCCTCAAATAGACTCGAAAGCCGATGGACAGGGCGTTCATCACGAGGACCATCCCGATAAGCACAAGCGCGACCCCGTAGGGGAGCGCCTCCGGCACGTTCGGAACCTGCGTTGAGATGACGAAGAGATGCAGCGACATCGCCATCGTCTGGTCATAGACGCTCTCCGGCAGGAATGGCAGGAAGAAGGCCGCGCCCGTGAACATAATGGGGGCGGTCTCACCCGCTGTACGTGACACCTCAAGGATGACGCCCGTCAAGATGCCGCTGATGGCGTTGGGCAAGACGACATTCCAGATGGTCTGCCACCGACTAGCGCCCATGTTCCAACAGGCCTCGCGAAAAGCCATTGGGACCGCCTGCAGACTCTCGCGGGTTGAGACGATGACTACAGGCAGCGTCATGACCGCGAGGGTCAGACTGGCAGCGAGAATGCTGGTCCCAAACTCAAAGAAGAGCACGAAGGCGCCGACGCCGAATAGCGCATGCACGATGGACGGGACACCCGCGAGGTTGATGATGGCGAGGTTGATGGAGCGCGTGAGCCAATTATCGGGAGCGTACTCGCTCAAGTAGATCGCTGCCGCGACCCCGACAGGGACAGAGGCGATCAGCGCGACGACCACGATCCACACGGTCCCGATCAACGCGGGTAGGATGCCACCGGCTGTCATGCCTTTGAGTGGCTCCGTAAACAGGAAGTCGTAGCTGATGATCCCGCCGCCCTTATAGATGAGTACGCCGAGGATAATGAGCACGGGCGTGATCAACAGAATCGTCATCATGAGAAACAGAATTTGGATGAGCTTCTGCTTGCGCGCGTTGGATTCGTTCAGGGGATTGCTCTCGAACATGCTCATCCCTTCTTTCTCACGCCGCGAACGATCAAATCGGCGGTCAAGTTAATGATGAAGGTCACGACGAAGAGCAAGATGCCTAGGGTGAACAACGCTTGATAATGCTCTGAACCATGAGCAGTCTCGCCGAGCTCGGCGGCGATGGTCGCCGTGAGCGCCCGGACGGAGTCGAAGGCGCTCGTCGGTATATTGATCGCGTGGCCACTCGCCATCAGCACGGCCATGGTCTCTCCGAAACCTCGGCCAACCCCCAACAAGATCGCGGCCATGAGGCCATTCTTAGCGGCTGGGAGTACGACTCGGAAGGCGATCTGCCACCTGGTCGCCCCCATGGCCTCCGCTGCCTCGCGGTAGGAGTCGGGAACGGCCTTGAGCGCGTCTTCAGCGATGGTCGTCATGATCGGTGCGGCCATCAGACCGAGGATGATGCCGGAGTTGAGAATGCACAGACCGATGGGCACATCGAAGGTGTTGATGATGACCGGGTTCATGATCGCGAGACCAATGAAGCCCCAGACCACCGACGGGATCGCCGCCAGCAACTCAACGAGCACCTTCAGGGTCTCCCGGGTGCGATGGGACGCAAACTCAGCGATATAGATCGCCGCGCCGAGGGAGAAGGGGACGGCGACGACCATGGCTAAGCCAGTGACGCTCGCTGTGCCGGCCACCAAGGCGAGGGTACCGTATGTGGGGTTATGGTCAGAGGTCGGGCGCCAGTTCTTGCTTCCAAAAAAACTGGACACATCCATGCCGTCCAGGATGAAGCCAAAACCTTCCTTGGTGACGAAGACGAAGATCCCGATGATGAAGACAATGGCAGAGATTCCACCAATGAACACCAAGACCTGGATCAACTTGTCGATGTACCAGGCTGAGTCCCGCCGATCGACGTCGGGCTTGTATGTTGGGGTACCAGACATCAGATGTGCTCTTCCCCGCGCATTAGGAGCATCAGATCGGAGATCTTAGCGCTGAGGTCCCGAGCCACGGCCTGCAGGTTGTCCTGTAGGTTGCCACCCTCTGCGAGGGCAGGGAGGGTCCACTCCAAGTAAACGGTCTGGAAGGGGACCTCTGGAATATGCGTCCCGACATTTGGCTCGAGGCCGACGATCACATGGTGGTCTGCCAGCGCGCCAACATCGGTCACAAGCGCCTCGGGCTTCAACCCGTTGAGCGCTACGCCCATTGTCTCTGCGACCTCGATCATCTCCGGGCTGAGGGACTCGCCCGGAGCGAAGCCTGATGTGGAATAAATACCGCTCTCTGGCCGTACTTTCTTGGCTATGGCCACAGCGAGAGGGCCAAATGTCGTGTTTCGAGCGTCTACAAAGTGAACGCGGTACTGCTTTGGGGGCTTGGTGCGACCCGACGCAGCGAACATGGCGTCTTCGCAGATGTTCTTCGCCTGGTCGCTCACGCGCTCAAGCTTGGTAAAGACCGACATCAGCGCGAAGAGCTCTTTCATGGGGCGAGAGACCTGCTCGTCGGAGAGGGCCCGAAAGATCTCATCATAATCGCTTGAGAGGTTGGCCGCGCGCTTCTTGCTCGCGGAGGCGAGCGCCTCATCCCCTTGCAAGAAGGCGTTCATCGCGGCCTCTAGGATCTCACAGGCCTCTTCACTCAACGCAGTCAGCTGGCTGGTTAGGCTCTTTGGAACCTGCTGCTCCAGCTGGACAGCCTCTCTGCAGATGGTGACCGCGTAGTCACCTACCCGCTCGAGAGCGGTGTTGAGTCGCATGACGGATGAGACGAATCGAAGGTGCCCCGCCGAAGGGAGATGCCGCGCCACAAAAGCGTGGCACAGCGCGTCGATGGCTCGACTCTCACGGTTGATCGGCAGATCGCCTAGGATCAATTCATAGGACCCAGCGCGGTCTCCATTGAGTAAGCAGCTCACAGAGCTTGCGATGGCGACTTGAACGGCTTTACCCATCGTCGCGATCCGCTCTTTGATGTGTTCTTCGTCTGCTTGCAGCCTTGATTCGTAGATGCTCATCCATCGTCTCCCGGATTTACTTACAGTCTAGGGTCCTTACTGGTGCGTAGCCCTTCTTCTTGATGATGCACTGGCCGACGTCGCTCAAGATCCAATCGAGATACGTCTTCGTCACACCCTTTGGCTCTCCGTTGGTGTACATGAAGAGTGGCCGCGCGATAGGGTAGCTCTTGTCGATGGCGGTCTTGACGGACGGCGCAACGCAGGCACCGTCACCCTTACTGATGCAGGGCAGATTAAGTTTAGGGGTCGCGTAGGCGAGACCGCTGTAGCCGATAGAACATGGCGTGTGCTCGACCAGGTCGACGACATCCTTGGAGCCGTGCATGTCCCGTGAGCCGAGCTTATAGTCTCGCCCCTTACCGAGGGTGGCCTTCTTGAAGTACGCATAGGTACCCGAGTTATTCTGGCGACTCACTCTGATGATCTCGTCGCTCTTGCATCCAGGCACAGTGACGCCAAGCTGGCTCCACTTCTCAAGCTTTCCACCTTCGCCGTAGATGTCGGCGATCTGAGACACCTTAAGGGACTTCAGCGGGTTGTCCTTGTGCAGGTAGACGGCCAGGGCGTCGTAACCGACGATGTGCTCTTTGGCGACCACCTTGTTCTTGGTGGCCATCTTGATCTCCTTGTCCTTGATCTTACGACTGGAGTTCGCGAGATCCACGGTTCCGTTGATCAAGGAAGAGATGCCAGTGCCGGATCCACCACCGGTGACGGCGATGGCCACCTTCGGGTTAACGGTCTTATACTCTTCGGCCCAGGCTTGCGCGACGTTAACGAGGGTGTCTGATCCCTTGTTCTGGATGACCGTACGGCCGGAGTTCGTTTTGGCGCTTCCGTCCTTATTCTTTGGCCGTCCGCAGCCCGCTACCATCAGAATGGAGAGCGCGAAGATAGCGAGATAAAATAGCTTGGTCTCATACTGTGTACGAATCTTCATTTCGTAATCCCTTATTCTCTATTTGCTTGTTCTATAATTATTCGTGTGAAGGTCTCTTAATCGATCTTGGCCTTAGAAGGCCAGCTGAAATTGGGCCCGGAGTCGTGATTCGTCCACGCTCTCGGATCCGATCTCAGTGCTGAGCATCGAGAAGTCCGTCTGGAACTTCATCTTGTGGCCATAGAAGTAGACGGAAAAGCCACCGGTCAGCTCCGTCTGCTTACTCTCGTTGTCACCGTCGTCGATCTGCGCGAAGCGAACGACGGGCTGGTAGCGCTTCGCGACAAGATATCCTGCTTGCGTGGCGTACATATTGACCTTGCTCTCCATGTTTCGAAAGAAGTGCCCGGTGTTTGAGAAGCCCTTCACCTTTAGGATGTAATCGACGCCGGCGACCAGCTCAGGGTCCTCTGAGTTGACCGTGGCGGCGGTGTCGTAATGGGCGTTTCCAAAGACCGCGAAGCGGAGATCGCCACCCTTGAGATCGGCCTCACGGTAGACCTTAGCGCCACCAAAATTGTAACCAGCTCGAGCGACGGCGAGCGGCCGGAAGTCAGCGGGGACGTTTGAGAACTTGCCGCCGGTGACTACACCGTTGTCATCAGTCTTCGGCTTGAAGCTGGGCTTGTCGGGCGATCCTGTCCCATTAAAGAGCCCTAACTCCCAAGTAAAAGCGTTCTTGGACTTTAGGCCATTACCGACGGAGAACCCAATGTCGCGGCCGCTGGGGAGCACCTTGTCGGTGATGTCGCGATCGACGAGGGCCAGCCGTCCGCTGGAGTTGATCTGGTGGCGCAGGAAGGGCTTCTTATATTGACCTAGCTTGAGGTTCAGGCTGCCCGTCTTCAGGGCGTAGACCACGTAGAAATCCTTCAAGACTACAGAGCCCTTACCCAGGCCGACCTCCATCAGAACGCTGGTCGACTTCGACGCGTTGTGGCCCTTCAACTTAATCCGGCCTCGCTGAATCGCGAAGCGCTGCTCTTTTCCGCTGGTGTCATCTTCTGGTGCGTCCATGGTGTAGCGAACCTGTCCGCGACCAGAGATCTTAATCTTGAACTTGGAGTCGTCTGCCTTCTTTGCGGTGGCGACGACCTTTTCTTCTGCGCTTGCTGTTCCAAATGGGAGCGTGATGCTCAGCGCTGCTGCGCATGTAATGAGGCAAAAATTACGCATTGGTTTTTCCTGTGATTTCGAAAAAAAATCGGGCTCTAGAGTTTCTAGAGCTGGAGAGGGTTTTAGTGGAGGTCTTTGACAATTGTGTGACAGGAAAATCACTCCTGTGATCTCTTTCCGTGAAGTAGAGGACAGTGGGAGCCTGGTGAGGCTTAACGAGGCTTCAAAGAACTCAGTTTTGTGCCACGCAGCGTATAACAGAGCTCACCCGAGCATCACCGGAGTCTCGGTGAGACGAGTGCAATGAGATGTGAGGAGTGGGGCAGCCCGCAGCGCATATGGCGCGGGCTGATGTCTTAGAAGAGAGGCTAGGCCCAGAGCACCTTCTCGCCCGCGTTGTACCAAGCTTCCATTTGAGGGTCCGCGATCGCTTCGATCTCGGAGCGTCGGATCTTCATGGTCGGTGTTAAGCAGCCATTGGCGATGGTCCACTCGTCGGCGACCACGACCATGAACTCGAGGTGCTCGTGGTGTTCGATCTGGCTGTTCACGCTCTGCAGAAGCTCGTGAAGCGCGGAGTCGATGTTCGACTTGACCGCAGGGTCACTGACCTTATCCCGGAGATCCTCGGCGATGACGATCTGGGCATATGGCTGCGGCATGCCGGCGCCAGAGACACAGCTGAGCTCGACGCAGGAGTCGTTATTGATGATGTTCTCAATGGGCGCAGGGGAGATGTACTTACCCTTGGAGGTCTTGAAGATCTCCTTCACGCGCCCGGTGATCTTGAGGAGGCCGTTCGCCTTGCGCTCACCGCGATCGCCCGTCTTGAAGTAGCCATCATCATTAAACGAGTCAGCCGTCAGCTCATCCTGCTTATAGTAGCCAAGCATCTTTCCGGGGGAGTCGATAAGGATCTCACCAGCCTCGCTGATCTTCACCTTTACCCCGGGGTATGGGACGCCCACGTAGCCGGGCTCGTTGAACTTCTCCGTCGAGAGATGGGAGTAGGCGAAGTCTTCGCTCATGGCGTAGCCTTCGACGATGTTTAAGCCGAGGCGACGATACCATTCGATCAGCGCAGCGGGGATCGGCGCGGAGCCGCTGCCCGCCAAACGAACAGTGTCCAGACCGAGCTTGGTGAGGATCTTCTTCTTAATGATGCCCGACAGGATCGGGATCTTGAGTAAGAAGTTGAGCTTCTTCTCAGGCATGTTCTTGAAGACACCGAGCTGGAACTTGAGCCACAGCCTCGGAACTGAGATGAACACCGTTGGGCGGCACCGCTGAAGGTCCTGCACGAAGGTATCGAGGGACTCAGCGAAGAAGATGTGGTGCGCGGCCGCGAAGGAGGTGCACTCCACGTAAGCGCGCTCAAAGACGTGCGCGAGGGGTAGATAAGAGAGCCCCCGGTCCTGTCCGGTGAGCTTAAGCTCCTTGACCATTCCCTTGACTGCGTCGGACATGCGACCGAAGCCGTGCATGACGCCCTTGGGTCGTCCGGTGGACCCGGAGGTGTAGATGATCAGGCCAACCTCGTCGCTCTCCCTTGAGGGGTTGCCTTCGATAGGGTCGGTCGCGGCGACGATGTCATCCCACTTTTGGTAGTCGTTCTCCGGAGCGAGAGGGAAGGCGATCATCGGCATGTCGGCCGGTACGCCTGGCTTAATCTCATCCCAGATGTCTAGCTTGCCCACAAAGAGCAAGACAGAGTCTGAATGATCGATCACGTAGCCCGCCGTCTCGGCGTTGGTCGTCGGATAGATGGCGACCGTCGTGTAGCCGGCCATCCAGATAGCGAGTTCTGCGATCATGAAGTGGGCGCAGTTCTTGGAGACCATGGCGATCTTGCTACCGCGCTCGAAGCCGAGGGACTGGAGATGCGCCGCCATGCGACGCGCCTGATCCATGGCTTCGCTCCATGTGTAATTGATGACCTGGTCATTCCCAATGGGCTGAGTGAGCCAAACCTTATTGGGGTACTGAGTTTCGTTTCGATAAACAAAATCGAGGAGCAGTTGCGGTGCGCTCATTTAGACGTCCCTTTCAAATCTGTGCAGCAGTGAAATGGTTTTTGACCAGGAAAGAAAGATCAAAGCGTCAGGATGGGTAAAGAACCTGCTCTAAACCTGGATCAAGGGACGGTTTTGTTCTCTTTGACTCATGGGTCGGTAGCAAATCGACCACGTGCGCTGTCCCGAGGGTTTTGCTCTAGCGCTTAATCTACACCTCCCAAATGATCGAATGACACTCTGACGACCTCTACGGGAGTGAGGTCGGCTCGTTCGTACATCGTTCGGAAGGCTCTGACCTCATCGGTGTCGTTTTGGAAGAGCTCGCTGACAAATCGAGCGCCCGCCGTCTGGTATAGGAGGGCCACCTCGATTTGGGCCGACTGAGCGGCGCCGACCGGGATCACATAGCGGACCGTGTCTTGACCCGGCCCGAAGTTGTCATCAGTCTCGACGCCTCGCGGCTGGGTGTCCTCGTAACGACTGCTCGCCTCGCTGAAACCGAGGGGCAGCAGGCGGTTGTCTTTGAGGTAGGACGCAGCTCTTGTCAGAAGGTACGTATAGGCACCCTCTCCGTCGCCCATGATCGTCTCGTAGATCTGTACTGCGTCATGTCGGGAGATCACTTGGTGATGGGGCTCCCATGGGCCACCGGCCTTCTCGATATCGAGTACCTCTCCCAGCTGGTCAATCAGGCGTCCACTCTCGTTCACTGCACCGGATCGATACAAAACTGCGCCATCGGTCGTCGTCACGACAACCTTCAACCACACCCGGCGGATGGGAATGCCCGTAGGGAACTTGTGTCCGGCTTGGTTACCGACGGTGATGTCAAAGCGAAGGCTCCCATCCTGAAGATCGACATCCGACCACGTGAGGCCTGAAGCTTTTTCACGCAAGTAGCGGCGCGCGTTGGCGATAGTCATATCAAACGCGGCGTCGCTGGCCTGAGGGTTTAGGATCGCTCTCTCGCGCTTGAGCATCTCTGGAATGAGTGTGTTCGCGCCGCTAAAGATGTGTCGTCCAAAGGGAGATCTTGTCCTGATGTTGAAGTCGAAGCCTGGAGGCGCCCGAGCGATGCGGGTCTCGATGGGCACCTCATCTTCGCTCGTCGTCGGCATATGACAGTCTTGGCAGCTTGTGTCGACCTCGGCGAAGCTCGAGTTGAGCCACTCCAAATAGGTGGCCTGTTCGGGAAACCTGGTCTCCGTGTCCTCGACACCGTCCGCGTCATAGGGGTGGGTGAACAGCGTATGGCAGGATCCGCACAGGGCTGAGTTTGTCACGTGGTTACTGTATGTCGGCGTGTATTGAACGTGCGCCTGCATAGGGCCTGTCGCGGGATCTCTATGAGGTCCGTAGATGATACGATCCGTCCCGATCTCGAACTCGCCTCCGAAGGTTCGCTCCGTCCCGAGCCCTCGTTTTTGTATTTGATGACAGACGGCGCAGGCGACCCCGTCGAGGCCCACGATGGACGGCCCGCTGCCCGTATCGAAGAGATCCGCCATCTCGGGCTTCTGGCCTGCGGCGCGAGCCGTCACCGACGCCATGGGCGCGTGGCAGCGCATACACTTCGCCTCGATCTCAATCTTTCGACTGGGTGTCTGCGCGACCTCGGCCGAGACAGACGCGACCCACAGGGGATCGCGGGCGGAGTTCGCCATCATGGTTCCCTGCCACAGATCAAAGGGTCCGAGCTCGCGTCCTTCACTGTCTCGCATGGCCGTCGCCGACTCATGATTGCTGTGGCACATCGAACACGCCGCGCTCGTCACGAAACGCTCATAATTGATCGGTTGAATCTCTCCCATATTGAGCACGGTGGGATCACCAGGTTCAATGCCGACCATATCGGGTAGCGTTGTCTTGCTTGGGGGGTCGAGTTCGACCGGACTCGGAGCCGGCTCAGGCTCCGTCTCATCTTCCATGATTGGGGGAGGGGCGCTTGGAGCCGGTGCCGGCTCAGGCTGCTCCTCCATTGGTGTAGGCGTCGTCTGATCGATCATGGGAATGACGATGATTTCGCCTTCGGGTGGAGATTGGCATGCCGGACCCGCCATGCAGGTAACCCATATACACCCAAGGATGGACCCTCGAAGACCTCTCAAATTCATACTCTCTCCCCCGTACCCATATCCCGTGAACAGTCGGCTGGTGACTCACCCGTTTTTTCCGTTTGCTCCACGATGTGATTCGTCAAACGTGCGCCTTAAGTGCACACCCGCTCGGGGCGTAAGAAACGCCGGGATTATGGCCTGGTGTGAAAAAAAAATACGCTTCGGCAGAAAAACGATATGAAGGTGTTTTTTTTGGTTGGGAAACTAAAATTAGTTACATGGTTTCAGTGGTTTAGAGCGTTTTTGTGACTCTGAAAATCATAATCAGATTCATTGGCAATTGGGTGTTTTTGAGGTCTGGTCGAGATGTCTGAAGGCAATGATAGTGATCCATTATAGGGAGACGTTGGGGACTCGATTAGACTGAGAGTTCATGGAAGGTGGGCTGATGGAAAGAGAGTACATTCTTAAGGCAGGTGAGACGCCTGCGTATGCGTTCGTTCCGGGTCATTGGCCCCACCCAGAACGCAGTCCCGATGGCCACAGCTATGGCAAGATGCCCCTCGCCATTTGTGCCGACCGGCCTGAGTCATGGCTGAAGCGAAAAGAGTGGTGGTTAGCCGTCGCCCTTTTTGACGCGGGCTACTATTGGGAGGCACATGAGGTGTGGGAGGCGTTCTGGGTAGCGAGCCCGAGAGGTGAGGATCATCGATCGTTGCTCGGAGGACTCATTCAGGTCGCGGCAGCGGCGGTCAAGGCGCGCCAGACACATGAGGAGCAGGGTTCGCGGCTGCTGCTGCGAGCCCTCAGTAAATGGGACACAATATCGACGTCGGCCGTCCTGGGGTGGGAAATCGCTAAGCTCAGATCCTATTGCGACCGTGCGCGGGACGAGATTCTTGAAGGGACGTTTGATCCAAAGTCTCGGGTACAGCGCGTCTACTCGGGGTTGTTGGCCCGCTGTCTCACGGACGAGGCCTCATCATCTAGCGACACCTGAGTTGTTTCTTAGAGAGGAAGAGGTGTCGGGCACGGGGACCGCACTGAACGGCGGCGCTCCTAGAAGCCGTTGATCGTCAGCCATCTATCCAGGGCGTTCGAGAACTTCTGTTTATCCGCTGGCTTGAATGGTGGGGGGCCTCCCGTCTCGACGCCGCTGGATCGGAGAGAGTCTCCGAAGTCCCGGATGCTCAGGGCCTCTTCGACATTCTGCTTGTCTAGCAAGCGACCTCTGGGTTGAAGTATGAGCCCACCGTTCGCCACGACTCTGGCCGCCAAGGGGACATCGGCGCTGATGACGAGGTCTCCGCTCTCACAGTGGTCAGCGATATAATCGTCGGCGACGTCTGCGCCAGCGCCCACGCGAATCATTTGGATCTGCGCGCTCATCGGTAAGTTGAGATACTGGTTCGCGACGAAGGTGACCGAGACCTTGCGTCTTTGCGCTGCTCGGATGAGCACGTCTTTCACGTCGCGCGGTGCCGCGTCTGCATCCACCCAGATAGTCATAGCTCTTCTTCTCCTGTCTCAACGTTCTCCTTAGGGACGATGCCGCCAGTCCAGAGCGCGAGACCGATAAACACAAATTGAAAGGGCATCCTTAACCAAAGTAGCCATCGTTCCTGGGGCATACCGTCAAGGTAGACTTCATTGACCAGCATGTGAATGTTTGCAGGATAGACGGCGACGAGCAGCGCGACGAGGCCCCACGCTGAGAAACGCCGTGTGGTGGGTACGAGGAGCCCAAGACCACCCAGGATCTCGAAGACGCCACTCAGATAGACCAACTCGAGATGCGCGGGTAGCGCCGGGGGCATGATGGTTAAGAAGGGCTCAGGATCCGTAAAATGGCTCACACCGACAGCGACCATCGATAGAGCGAAGAGCCATCTCAGGATCACCTTCGCTAGTATTCGCTTCTCTGAGTGCATCGCATCGCTGGAGGATTCAGGGGGGGGGCGCCGTGGTTTGTAACGGCGCCAAAAACAGAACGGGCGTAGTGACCAAGGTCGCTACGCCCGCTTGCTGCAGTTGCGCAAGTGCGCTGGTATGACTACCAGCGTCCTCCGCCGCCGCC
>CALELH010000742.1 GCA_937902595.1 uncultured Myxococcales bacterium | reverse complement strand
GGCGGGATGATCGGCGAGAGCCTCCTTGGCCTCTTAGCTGTGCTAGCCTGTACAGCGGGATTTGCATCGCCGCAGGAGTGGCATAGTCACTATGCGTCTTTCTCGGTGGCGAAGGGCCTGGCGACGAAGCTAGGTGGCTTTATAGAAGGAACGACTAGCTTCTTGGCGGCGCTGGGCTTACCAGCGGATCTCTCGGCGGCGATTATCGCGATGGTCGTCGTCTCCTTCGCGTTGACGACTCTCGATTCAGCGACTCGGCTCCTCCGTTTCAACATCGAAGAGCTCTTTGGCCCGCTCAAGGTGCCCTTCGTGACGAATCGCTTCCTCTCATCGGCGCTCGCCTGCGGAGTCATCGCTTTCTTCGCTTTCTACGAGGTTGATGGCAAGCCAGCGGCGTTAGCGCTCTGGGCGTTGTTTGGGACGACCAACCAGCTATTGGCTGGGCTGACCTTGCTGATGGTGACGCTGTATCTTAAGCGTCGAGGAAAGGGCGTCTGGTACACCGGCATACCGGCGTTGTTCATGATGGGCAGTACCCTCGTCTCGATGATCATCAATCTGCGCCACTTCGTCTCGGGAGCTAAGCCGGACTATTTGCTTGGCACCGTAGGCGGTATTCTTTTCTTACTGGGCTGTTGGCTCGTCGTTGAGGCGTTCTTGGTCTTCAGGGAGAAGGCGCCGACGCCCGAACCGATCGAGACCGACACCGATGATGAGGCCGGGGGAGAGAGACTCTAGTCGGTTAGCTTTGGATCCAGCGCGTCGCGGAGAGCATCGCCGACGACGTTGAGCGCGTAGATGATGAAGAACATCATCACGACCACACCGGCCAAGGGCCACCAGATTCCTTGAACGAGTTCGCCCGACGCGTCGGAGATCATCGTTCCCCAACTGGAGCCGTCTTGGATACCGACCCCTAAGAACGTGAGGATGACTTCGCTCTTGATGGACGAAAGCACCATCAGTGAAGCAGTGATGATCGCCACATGGATTGTGTTGGGCAAGATATGCTTGAAGATAATCATGGCGTCACTTGCCCCGAGGAGCCGAGAAGCCAGCACGTATTCACGGTCCCGATGCTTGATGAATTCGCCTCGGGTTAAACGGCAGAGGCCAATCCAGCTCACCATACCCATCGCGATGCAGATGGAGATGAGGCCGGCCCCCAATACGTAGGAGATCGCGATCACCATGAGGATGTACGGCACCGAGACGACGACGGTGTATAGCCACACGATAAACGCGTCGATTCGCCCTCCATAATAGCCCGCTAACGCGCCGAGAGTGACACCGATGGGGACAGCGATGGCGGTGACTGTGAGTCCGATGGTCATCGCGGTCTTTGTGCCGGCGAGCAGCTTATAGAGTACGGAACGGCCGAAGACATCGGTACCAAAGATGCCCGAGAAGCTGAGATTAGGCCCTGAATATCCGGTCCCAACCCGAGTTTGATAATCGGGTAAGAGGTCCAACATACCGAGCAGCGCGATGACGAGGTACAAGGCGATGATGCCGAAGCACACCAGGACCATCTTCTTACGCTTGAGCTGCCGAATGGCGCGGGACCCCAAGCTGTTGGATGCAAGAACCGCCATCAGCTGAGCTCCACCCGAGGGTCCACGTAGGCATAGAGCACATCCGTGAGCAGGTTAAAGAGCGAGTATCCGATGGCGATATACATCGTGAGTCCTTTAAGCACCGGGTAGTCGCCTGTTTGAATGGCGGTGATCAGTAGATCGCCGACGCCCGGAATACTAAAGAAACGTTCCATAAGGAACGCGCCCAGGATGAGAAATGGAATCGCGACCACGGTGTAGGTCAGAATGGGGATCGACACATTTCTGAGTACGTGGCCAAAGAGGACCTTAGACTCTGGGAGCCCTTTGGCTCTCGCCGTCCGCACGTAGTCGGCGTTCATCTCGTCGAGGAAGAAGGTTCGGTAAATACGGATCTGTGGACCGACGCTCACGGTGATCATGATGATCCAAGGCAGGACCAAGTACGGCACCGCGGCTACGCCGGGCTCGTACCCATTAATCGGGAACAAGTCGAGGCGGTAGGCCATCAGATATTGCAGTGAGATGATGTACACGAGATACGAGACACTCATGGCCATCACGGCCCCCGCGGTCGCATACTTATCGAGCCATTTACCCCGACGATACGCGATGAGCATCGCCAGAGTGACGTTGAACAAGAGGGCGAACAAGAAGGGCGGGAGCGTGAGTGATAATGAGACGACCGCGCCCTTGGCGAAGAGCTCACTCAGGCGCTCTCCGTTGGTGTATGAGACGCCGTAGTCAAAGGTCACGATCTGGCCCAAGAAGTCGACGAACTGTAGATGTACAGGCTTGTCCAATCCCCACTTGGCTTGGAGCGCGGCAATGGCTTCAGGAGACGCATGTCGACCGAGCTCTTTACGTACGGGGTCTTCACCCGCGAAGGTAAACAGGACAAAGACGAGCAGCGCGACCCCCAGGAGCGTGGGGATAAGGTAGAGCAGTCGTCTGACGACGTAAGCCAGCATCGGGTTTAGATTCCCTTCCGCTTACTATTATCGATGGAGATGTACTCTAAAGGCAGGTTATCCATCATGTTACGCTTCATGTTTCCGACCCATGGTTGGTACAAGCCAAAGACGATCGGGTTGTAGACCACGATGCCCGGTACATCTTCCTTGATACGCTCAGCCATGGTCTTAAAAAGCGCATAACGCTCCGGGCCATTCTTCATGAACTTCGACTTCTC
Source organism: uncultured Myxococcales bacterium (assembly GCA_937902595.1). GTDB lineage: Bacteria > Myxococcota_A > Bradymonadia > UBA7976 > UBA1532 > UBA1532. The sequence goes on along the minus strand of CALELH010000742.1, from coordinate 7,338 downwards.
GTAGGCCGCGTCGTAGGCCGCGTTGGAGTAGGAGCTTTCATTGGGGCCCGGCGCCTTATTGGGACCATAGAACAATTGGTAGAAGTTCTCGGGATCTGGATAGTCCGCAGACCATCCACTCGAGGCGATCTGGAAGTTACCTGCTTCGACCTTCCGCAAGAACGCCGAGAAGGTCTGAAAGCTCCCCTCGAGCTTGATCCCTACCTTCGCCAACTGGGCCCGGTGAAACTCATAGTTTTGTCGAGTGGACGTCGTAGAGCCACGGAACTCGATGGTGAGGGGAGTTAACCCTTTACCGCCTGGATACCCCGCCTCAACAAGCTTTTGAGCTGCGAGCTTGAGGTTCGTTGTATATCCGACGGCGCCGGTGTCCTTCTCGTTGCCTGCGATACCGAGCGGGACGATGGAGTTGAGCTTAACGCCACGTCCGTTCGTCATCTTTTCGATATAGCCCGGTACGTCTAGAGCCAGAGCGATGGCCTGGCGTAGGGCCTTATTCTTGCCGAGAAGCGGGTCCTTCATGTTGATGGCGTAATACTCGCTGGCGAGGCTATACGCGAAGTAGCTACGGTACTTCTGAGCGTAGTCAGGCTTCAGGTGGAAGCCGTTCTCGTCTTTGTAGGCCATCTTTACGAAGTTGTCCTTGTCTAGGCCAATCCACTCGATCTCGCCCTTGAGGAATTTCAATATTCTCGGCTGTGCTTCTTCAATGAGAGGGAGGTGTATCTCGTCGATGAGGGGCAGCTTTTGGCCCGCGTTGGCGAGTAAACCAGCCTCTTTGTCTCCAGCCTCACCCTCACTTGGATAGACACCGTGGTACTTAGGGTTCTTCTTGAGAACCATGACGCCACGCCGATTATACTTGGCCATCATGAATGGGCCTGTACCGACTGGGTTCCGCTCGAACTCGTCGCCGTATTGAGTCACCGCCTCATGGGGTACGATGGCCAGAGGACTCGCGGCGAAGGGCATCAGGGCGAGGGGGTTTGGCTTGGTCAATTTGATGGTGAATCGTCGGTCATCTATGCGGTGGAATCCGGAGATATGGAGCTTCGAATAGTCCGCCTTACCCGCTGCCTTCTTGGTCTCTTCACGAAAGGCGTCCAGGCCCGTCACGATCCCCTTCAATAAGACGTGAAAGCTGTTCGTGTTGATCTTCGCATCGGCGAATCTCTTTAAGCTGTACAGGACGTCATTACTGTTTACGGCTCGACCCTTTCCATCTTTGAAGCATTTATCGTCGATGAAGAAGATGTCGTCACGAAGCTCAAAGGCATAGGTGACACCATCGGCCGCTACGGTGGGCAGCTTGGTCAGCAAGTTCGGGATGAGCTCATAAGGACGCTTTAGATAGTGATACTGCACCAGCGAGTCGTACATGGTGTGGACGATTCTGCCAGAGGCGCCATCGAATTGCCGCATCGGATCGAGGCTCTTATGTGCAGAGGTCCGCGCATAGGTGAAGATCTTCTTAGCGCTCGCGCCTGATGAGTCTGAGTTCTTCGACTTAGGCTTACACCCGACAGTCGGGAGGGTGAGCGCCGCGGCGAGCAGCGTAAACATTAGGCTACGATTCATGACATACCTCCTCGAGTGGTTAGGATCATGGCAGGCCTCGTCGGGCTTTTTCGCCGTCGCGACTCGCGTCGCTTGGGTGTAATGCGTGATCCGGATCCCCAAAAACAACCGCTGATGGTCTGCCGCATATCGGGCCCCCGTGCAAGAAATACCTGCGATTGAGGTGCCTTCATTCGAATAATAAGTGTCAAATTGGTCCTCTGCACCGCGGCACCTTTTGGCGTCTAACTTCAACGGAGTGTACGATCTCATTGGTCAATTAAGGGGTCTCTGGGAATGGAAGTACGGGTTATGAAAAAGAATACGCTCGTTCATCTCGTAGGTGCGCTCGTGGCGCTCTGGTGTTCGGGGTGTGCGTCGACGACGAGCCCTCAGCCAGGTCCGATCGCGCTAGTCGATGCAGAGAGTGACGTGCTCGTCAGCGATGTAGGCGTGCTCGATGGAGCGAGCGTCGTCGAAGACCAGGGGGCCAGCGCTGACACAGGCCAGAACGACGTGGGCGAGCTGGTGATCACTTGGCAGGGTGAGGCGAGGGAGTCGGGCTCTAGCCTCGATCTAGGTCAGTCGGAGCAGCACGGTGACGCCGACATCGTCCTACTCACCGTGCTCAACAACGGCCCTGAGAGCGTATCCCTGAGTGTCGCCGAGCGCCCTGATGGCGTCTTGGTGTCCGGGCTAGAGCCGGGGGGCCTCCTCGCCGCAACTGAGATGATCGAGGTGCGTCTTGAGTTGGACACGAGCTCCGCACGCTCCCTTATGGACCAGACTCTCTCAATACAGGCTGGATCAGGAGAGGACGACCCCTTTGAGATCAGGCTGACCGGTCGGGTACGTTCCTATGTTCGCGATGTCGCTGAGCCAAACCCATCATTCCGGGACGCTTTGGAGCGTATTCGACAGAGCGCGCAATTGGCGGGGCTCGCGGCAGCGGTGGTTCAGGGCCGAGATATCCTCGCTGTCGAAGGGGTCGGTGACGCAGATCGAGAGGCTGGCGTCCCTATCGATCCCCGAAGAACACTCTTTCGTTGGGCCTCTGTCTCTAAGAGTCTGGCAGGTGTCGTCGCGCTCCGAAGTCGAGAGTCCATCGATCTAGATGCATCCATCACTGAGTATATGCCTGAGTATCAGGTACCTGCGCGTTACCTTGAGGGACGCTGTCAGCAGCTCGACTGCGCGTCAAACCTCGCGCCGGACCAGCGAAGGATTAGTCTTCGTCAGCTGCTCACTCATCGAGCCGGGATCCAGCACTATAGAAACGGAGTCTTCGACCCGACACCTCCGGCAGAAGAGGTGAATGATCCTATGATTAACACTGGGATAGAGTGGGCGATTGATTACTTTGTGGACAATCCTCTGGTCTCGGTTCCGGGTACGCGTACGGAGTACAGCAGCTTCGGCTACAACCTCGCGGGTGTTGTGCTAGAGCGAGCCCTTGGGCTCGATTACGAGTCCTTAGTCCTCACGAATGTCGCCCACCGATTGGGTATGAACACCATGGTCGCGGACCGAAGCTGGGTTGAGCTTCCTGACCGAGCGGCTGGCTATGCGTTGTCCCAGAACCAGCTCGTCAGAGACTCGGACGATGACGTCAGCTGGAAACTGCCAGGCGGAGGCTTCACCTCGACGGTCGTCGATTTAGCTCGCTATTGCGGAGGCTTGATGGACGACGTCTTATTGCCTCAGGCCGTTCGTGACGATCCGCTCTGGGCGCCGAGCGCCCCTAACGAAAACTATGGGCTCGGCTTCGTCTTGGGCCAACAGCGGGGCCAGCGCTTTATCCACCACACCGGTCTTCAGAGAAAAGCGGCCACGAACCTGCGCCTTTACCCCGATGAAGGCCTCTGCGTCGTGATGATGACGAACACGCTCCACGGAGATCCTGGAGAGATCGGACGTCGTGTTGAGTCGGCCTGGCGGAATCCGGGCGGATGCAACGCGCTGCCACCTATCTCGCTCGGTGGTCGAGAGGTGCGTGTGGGGCTCAGCGCCAGACAGGTGGCCGAGGCCTACGACGACCTGACCGCGGCGGACTATCGAATCACAGACATTGACGCGTATTCGTCGGTCGATGGAGTGCGATTCAACCTCGTGGCAGAAGAGAGTCTGCCAGGTAGACACATTATCCTCGCAGGTCTCACCGGCGAGGAGTTTATGACGACCCACGCTCAGCATCAGGAGCGTGGGCTGAGGCTGAGCAAATTGGAGAGCTTTCAGTCAATGGGGCGTGCCCTTTACATCGGCATCTGGCGGGATGGGCCGACCGGTCAGACGGTCCACCTAGATCTAGACGCTCCTCAGTTGGAGCAGCTTCGCTCGCGAGGGGAGATTAATCTGCGCTCTTTGAGCGCCATTAACGTGGATGGCGGTGTTCGTTATTCGGCCATCGATGATCCCACGGCCGCCGTCACCACACTGCACATAGCGGAGCCGAGAGCGAGATATCTTGAGATCGTCGGTGGCGCACGGCGACAGGGCCTTGTGGTCCGTCGCATCGAGTGGCTCAAGTCGAACACCGCTGATGATCTCTTCATCGCTGAGCTCGATGCCCTGGAGAGGTCCGGCGGTCTCTTGGGGCCCATGGCCTGCGATGCCCTCGTCGCCGCCGCGATGGACGCTAGCGCTGAGGGGCGTAGTCTGACCCGCCTCGCCGCTTTTGAGGTCGACGGCGATCCCCAATATTCCCTCGTGTGGGAGACCCCGTAGATTTCTCGCGCCGACATTGGTCATCCCGCGTGTTGGCGGTTGCTGTTTGTTCTGTGGCCCCCTAAAGTGCTGCGCCATGAGCACACAAACAAAAAGACGCGCCCTTACGGGCATTAAGCCGACTGGGTTGGTTCACTGGGGTCACTACTTTGGGATGATCCAGCCAGCCATCAACATGAGTCGTGAGATGGAGGCCCTGTACTTCATCGCGGACTATCACGCCCTCACGACGGTGCGTGATGCAGAGTCCTTGCGCGCAGACTCTTATGACATCGCCGCGACTTGGCTTGCGTGTGGGCTCGATCCGAATGAGGCGGTCCTGTGGCGCCAGTCTGACGTGCCACAGGTCACCGAGCTCTCTTGGATCCTCAGCTGCGTAACTGGATTCGGGCTGATCGAGCGCGCGCACTCCTTCAAAGACGCGCGCGCCAAGTCCAAGGAGGTCAACTTTGGGCTGGTGACTTATCCTGTCCTGATGGCGGCCGACATCCTACTGTATGACAGCGACATCGTTCCTGTCGGCAAGGACCAGAACCAGCATTTGGAGATGACCCGCGATATGGTCGGGTATTTCAACCAGCAGTTCCTTGGGTCTCCTGGGTACGATGAAGAGGGTCGTTGGGACGGGAAGGGGTTGAAGCTCCCCGAGGCTCATATCCGTGAGGCGACAGGCCTCGTCGTTGGTCTCGATGGGCGCAAGATGAGTTCTTCTTATGACAACGGCATCCCGATCTTTGGCTCAAAGAAGCAGATTCGAAAGCGGGTCATGTCTATCGTCACTGATACGACGCCCCTTGAGGACCCGAAAGAGACCGAGGGGTGTAACGTGTTTACGCTTTATAAGTGCTTCTCTGATCAGACTGAACGGAACGCTTTGGCCGAGAAGTATCGAGGCGGCAATTACGGATATGGCCACGCGAAGGTCGAGCTTTTCGACAAGTCGCGGGAGTACTTCGCGCCGATGCAAGAGCGGTACGATGAATACAAGTCTAAGCCAGAGTTACTCGAGGAGATCCTGCAAGCAGGTGCGGCTCGAGCTCGAGCTATTGCCGAGCCGGTCATGGCCCGTGTACGTGACGCGGTTGGTTTGCCTAAGAGCCGCGGGTGACTCCGCTGTTGAATCGGACTCAAAAAAAAAGCCGGGCTCGAGCCCGGCTTTTCTTATTCTCTGAAGAGAATCTTAGCTCTCTTCTGGTGCGTCCAACGCGTCCCAGTTCGCCTTGCTGACGAACTTGGTCAGGTTACGACCATCGGAAGTCTTGCCACGAAGCGCGTAACGCTCCTGAGTCTTTCCGGCCTTCGTCTCGCGCGTATAGCGCTTCTTGGTGACGTTGGACTCATCGATGCTCACCTTGGTGCGCTCTTTGACGTCGTAAAACTCAATCGCCATGTCTACCTCCCATTGATTCTGTGAAATCTCAGCGTGCGGTCATTTAAGCAGGCCATTTATGCGCTCGTAAAGGGGGTTTTTTATGGTTTTCGGCCTCAGGTCGGTCATTCGGCATTTTCTGACCAGATATTGAGGGGTTCCAGGCTGCTTTCCCATGAATTATCCGGCGGGAGTGGCCCTAAGACGAGAGTCATCGTACCATTTAGAGGTAATTATTAGGGGCTAGGTTCATCATGAGCGGCGACGACGCACACGACAAAGCATCCTCTGCGGCCTTCGAGGCCCTCTTCGCGGCAGCTGAAGAATGTGTCGAGCGAATCGAGAATAAACGCAAGGGCGATGACAGCACGATGGATCCCGACACAGGCCAAGGAGCAGAGCCCAGCGGTCCCTCGGAAGTGGAGGCTGGTCCGCCCGCAGAGCAGCTTGACACCCCTGAGACCCCGCGCTTAGCGCCGGCCCCTCGACCGATGGGTCGAGCACCCAGACCATCGGCACCATCAAAGCCTTCAGTGGATGGCGCGGTGACGCTCTCGCTCATCAAGGCGAGGGATGAGCTTGGGCAGATGCTCGCGAATGAGAAGAAGCAGGTGGCTCAATTGAGCGCTGAGAACCAGCGCCTCACCCAGAGGGTCGAGAAGTTGAAGGGGGTTCGAGACTCTGTACGTGAGCGGGGTCAAAAGGAGCGTGACGCGGCCATCGATGGGGCGCGGGATAAGCTGCTTAAGGAGTTCCTCCCGGTCTTGGACAATTTAGAGCGGGCGCTCCAGGTCGAGTTGGGAGAGATTCCCGAAGACCTGATGGCGAAGGTGGGTGGCTTAAGGACAGGGGTCGATGGCGTCGTACAGATGTTTAAGTCGAGCCTCGAGAAGTTCGGGGTCGTCGGCTTTGACTCGGTGGGACACCCCTTTGATCCGAACCGTCATGAGGCCATCCGGAGAGTCGAAGACAGCTCGGTCCCGAGCAACCAAGTCGTTGAAGAATATCATCGCGGGTATTTGATTGGTGAGCGACTCCTGCGCGCCGCATTGGTTGTAGTCGCTACGGGTGGGCCCAAGAGCGATACCTGAGCTCAGGTCACCGTCCGCTTGCCCTGAACTGAGACACAGGGTAGAAGGCGGTCATGAATATTGTCGATACCTTAAGAGCCCGTGGATTCCTCGAGAATTCAACGGATGTTGACGCCCTCTCCGAGCACCTTTCCTCCGGGATGAGGACCTTCTACGTAGGTTTTGATCCAACCGGTGACAGCCTCCACATAGGACACTTGGTGCCGGTCATGGCGATGGCCTGGTTGCAGCGCGCCGGACATCGACCCATCGCGGTTTTAGGTGGTGGCACTGCGATGGTGGGAGACCCATCGGGCAAAGACCAGACGCGCGAGATGCTGACGCCGGAGACCATCGCTCACAATCGAGACTGTTTCCGAGGCCAGATCGCTCGGTTTCTCACGGTCGAGAGCGCTGAACCTCAAGGGAATGATGGTGTCCTTATCGATAATGGGGAGTGGCTGCTGAGCCTGAACTACGTCGATTTTCTTCGGGACATCGGCCGGCACTTCTCCATCAACCGGATGTTATCAGCAGAGGGGACTCGTCAGCGCCTTGATCGAGATCAGGGGATGAGCTTTATCGAGTTTAATTACCACCTCTTGCAGAGCTACGACT
>CALELH010000741.1 GCA_937902595.1 uncultured Myxococcales bacterium | reverse complement strand
GAGCCTGTACACCGTCGACATCTGCGTGATGAAGGGAGACGAGGTCAGCCGCAACGCCGAACTCGATATCCGACGCGCCCTGGACCGACGGGGTAGCGGCAAGTTCGATGGATACGGGGACGCAGATGAGGTCATCGCCAGCACCGTCGCTTACGGTCAGGCCTGCATCAACAACCTGGGTGAGATCCCCTTCTTCGAAAAGATCGGAGAGAACGACTACGCCACATACAGTTGCCTCGACTCTGTACCTATCCCCATGACGGTGACAAGCGCCGATGGGCAGGTCACCTATCCCGAGGTAAAGTCTGATACCTGCGATAACCCTCAATTTATCTACAGTTCATGTGAACCAAACGCCGTGACCGGCCGCACCAACGGCCCGAGGGTCACCAGCGCGATAAATGACCAGGGTACCCACTGGGTCTTGCTCTGCCGAAAGGCGAAGACCGAAGAGGGCCAATACGATGACGTCGCCATGATCGGGCACAACCCCTACACAGGCCAGACCTGCTATTTCCAAAACGCGCTCTATCGAAAGACAGACGGCGTGCATGTGCCCCACCCCGCTGACGATGTCGAGTCGACCAACTCACCGCAGAAGTCACTGAGCCTCTGGAATGGCATCCACGGCGGATACGGAAACGGCATCGAGTGCGCGAAATGCCATGACTCGGATCCCTTCATTCACACCCCCTGGATCGATCAGGCAAAGGATGAGAACGGGGATCCCATCATTCCGATGCTGGGCATTGACGATGGCTTCACCCAGGGCTTTAACGAGGCGCCCTACTCCATCATCGACACCGCGGGACAGGGTTGGCGAATGCCAAAATCACTCGCGAACCCTGAGGCTGCACCCTGCACTAAGTGCCACCGAATCGGCAGCGGGCGCTGGGCGCGCTCTTGGCTCCGCCGCATGGAAGGCGAGGACGACTTCTGGAATCGCCTCCTCACCGACCAGGGAAAGAAGTTTGAGAACGTCTATTGGATGCCCTCAGAGATGGCTCACCTAGACGCGGTCACTTGGCCCGACTCCGAGTATGGCAAGGCGCTAGACTTCATCCAGAGCTGCGTAACGGGCTCGCAAGAGGACGTGAACGAGGCCTGCGACTGGCGTGACCTGCCCACAGAGCAGATCTTGGAGGTCGGCGAGCTCCCAGAGATTACTCTGGAAGGGCGTGAGCTGGCCCGCGAGTCCCTCAAGATCCTCGGCGCCGCCGTCTCTGACCCAAATGATCCACGTTGCACCGGAGAGAACGCCTCCTGCGCGAGCCGGCGATGCGCGGAATGCCACTCCGTCTCTGAGGGCGGTCTACGCCATTGGAGTCAGCTGACAAAGACGGCTCTCGATGACTGCAAGCTGCGCGAAGACCCGGAAACTATGAGTCAGTCGGACGCGTTGGCTTCTGTTCAGTGCTTACGCGCTCGCGCCGAAGACCCCAACTCTGTCTTCGCGGCCGATAAGCTTGGCATCTTCACGACAGGCGTCCGCTACGGCCAGTTCCGCTCCTTGTTCCGCAAGGCCTACGGCGAGCAGGAATGGCTGCGACAGTACATCCAGTTCAAGGGTCGAGTCGGCATGCCCAAGGGCACCTACTCCGCGCTGAGTCAGCAAGAGTATGCGGTCGTCCTTAAGTGGTTCCGTGGAAACTTGACGAACATCAAGGACGTCATCGAAGACATCCCGGCCCCCTCGAGTTGTGTTCCCTACTTGGACTCGGGCGCCATGGATAAGCACATCGAAGACATGAGCTTTGATGGATGGGGCGCGGTCAATCGCGAGAGCGGAGTACGCATGTTCGGCTGCGAGACCGACGATCCGAGCAGCTGCTTTGGGGTAGGTTATCCTGACCGGACAGCCGACTGGGGAACGAGCGAAGGGAGCCTCAAAGAGCTCGTCCACCTCCAGTTCCGCACGAGCTTCTGGACGCGCAGCTCGGCCGACGGCCGCTTCGTCGCCAACGGTGGTGGCGCTCAAGGTGGGGCTACGGTCACCGACCTTCTGCAATCTCGAGACATCAAAGTTAAGGCGAGCTACGACCCTGGCTTCTTCCCGGACAACAGCGGCTTTATCTTCCAAGGTGGTGGCACCGGCATCTGTCCTCAGAGTGTCCTTGAGAGTGGAGAGGACATCGACTTTGAAGAGCCGGGTTGTATCCGCGGCACCAACATCAACCTCTACCAGCACGTCGCGCGTGGCCTCAACGGTGGTGATTACTTCGTGATTAACAGCCAGTTCACGAGTGACTCTGGCCGAAATCGAACCACGGCCAACCCTGTCGCACACTTCGGGTCAGGCTCCACGATGAAGTTCTCGCCGATGATCTTCAACGGCACGAGCTATGAGCAGCAGTCGGCCGTCATCGTCGACTCCCCCTTCGAGGGAGACTCGGTCTTGTCCCCCTCAGGCCGACTCGTCATCAGCCGGTTGGCTGGTGGAGAGAGCGGAGACTCCCTTGGGTACGTCATCCGTGAGGTCATCACCAATAAGGTGGGTGACCGCTACGAGATCAACATCGATAAGGTGATGGCCCGCATCTGCATCCCTGGCGCCAAGGCGAACATATCCTTCGATGAACGCTTCTTCGTTACCCACCAGTATGAGCAAGACCGGTCCATCATCGTCATGATCGACTTGAAGACTGGCCAGCAGTATACGGTCACCAATATGCCGCCGAACACAAAGGCGCTGTTCCCGCACTTCCGCTCTGACAATTGGCTCTACATCCTGGTCCGGGAGGGCGACTCCGAATACGTCATCGCGAGTGACCTCGCGATCCGTATCGCCGAGCGCAACCCGTGACATTGAGGGCCACCCTCACGAGCGCTCTGCTCGTCATCCTCTTGGGTGCATGCACCAGCGCCGTGGTGGATTCGAACACGTCTAGCGTGGACGATCTCCTCGATTTCCCAGGTCAGAACACCGGCAAAGCCGATGTGTTTGGCCGCGCCCTAGTGGGTCCAGCGGCTCCCTACCTCGCCGACCCAGAGCTAGCGACACGAGAAGCGCGGCTGCGAGCCGACATACGGTTTAGACGACAAGCGGGCTGGGAGATCGCCCAGAGAGCGCTAGAGCCCGTCCCGCTGCTCGGCCTCAATGGAAACGCGACGGCTAATAACGACGGACCCGTTGAGATCGAGGGCGGCATGCCCACCGTACCGCGGTGGTAGAGTTGGTACGGCGTCGACGACTTTAAGCGGCTATTTCGTAGGCTCTACGACGATCTCGGAGCCGGCGGCAGGCTCAGCCGGGCCGACTTTGATGATCAGGCTATCGAGGCCGCCTTCAGCTGGAACGCGGCCGCCGTCGACCGGTCTAAGCGCTGGCCGCTGGACCGCTATCTGGACCATGTCAAACGCCTCGGCGTCTGCGATGAAAGCCTGGCCGCCGATGAGTGCGCACGATCTCTACAAAGCAACTTCAGCGGCGCCGCCAGCGGTAACGCCCGCATGGTCTATAGCCCGGCCGCCATGGCCCACCTCTTGAAGAGCTACGACGCGCAATTGGACTGTATGAGAGACCTTGAGTATCTCCCAATGGACGCGCGCCCCGAATCGCCCGATGAGAACTTCACCTTCTGTTTTGCCCAGGAGTTCCCAATCGACGCTGCGCTCATCAAAGCGCACTGGGTCCGGGCTGACTTTGGTCGCAAGATGCCGGTCTATGACACAGACGCCGAGGCGCTCGAGCGGATCATCGGCGAAGGAAAGAGCGCTCATTGGGCGGACGGTGAGCGGGAGGCAGACCCATCCCCCGATGAGATCTTCACCATCCGCACCAGCAATGGAGACGTCTACCGCTTGGCGGGTCTTCACATCATGACCAAAGAGCTGCGTCACTGGACCTGGGT
>CALELH010000740.1 GCA_937902595.1 uncultured Myxococcales bacterium | reverse complement strand
GGGAAAGCAGACCAACGCACCCAACCGATCTCCGCGCCAAAATACCACGTGTCGTTCTGGTATGCGGCGGCTATGTAGAGCTGTTCAGGTGAGTACAAGTTGTCGTTCGTCGACCGAAGGAGCAAGCGCCCATCTGGCACGACGACGTTGTCACCGGCGGTTACGACGTCCGCACGCACATCCACGGTCAAATCCAATTTAAGGCTGAAGTCTTGCCGCCAAGTCGCGCCAAAAGACCAGTGAGTAGTCGGGCGCCAATTGAGTCCGACGCTCGCGTAACGAACCGCGGCTAGGTTGACGTCAACGGCGCTCGTGAGGAGGGTCTCCTCAGCCTCGAAGAGGTCCACTTGCCCTGTCAGGTTCAGAGTGCCAGAGGTGTTCGCCAGATAGGTGAGTCCGCCGCCGATAGAGAGACCATCAATCAGCTCGATGGCGGCGCTTGAGGTGATCACGAGGCGCTGCGGTCGATTGTCCCAAAGTACCCAGCGAGGTTGTCGCTGAGGCAGCGCGCGGATGCGACTGATTCGTTCATCGGGAAGATGGAGACCGATGGAGAACCCTGCACCTCTACCCGACCACTCAAGTGGAAGAAGAATCCCAGCTTGCAGCCCGCGACTTGCGTCCACCGCTTGGTCTTCATCGTTCATAGAGAGCTCAGGCTGTACGAGCGTGTAGCCAAGCTCGATCCTGATGTGGTCAAGCTGGGCCAGTCCGGCGGGATTATAGTAATTAGCTGAGGTGTCCATTGGCTTCGCCGAGACCGCGCCACCGAGGGCAGCGGACCGAGCGCTGAAGCCAAAGGCATCGAGGGGATTGCCCTGGACTGGCCCAGAGCACAGGAGGGCTAGGGTGAGCGTTAACCCTCTCAAAGCGTCACCCCGATCTCTACCGCGAGCACCCAGAGCTTGCCGCCGTGCTCAGTGGGTGCATGATCCGTGCGTTTGAGCTGAGCGCTCTCCAGGAGGTGAGCCTGTGCGGCCACCCCTAAATGTACTCTCGACCATGAGAGCTGCGCCCCGATTGCCAAGAGGTGTCGGTCGCTCCCTAGGTGGGCGTGCACGGATTGAGCTGTGGGTACCGGTGTCTGGAGATAGCGGTATCCAGCTCGCACTGTCAGCGCTGAATTTACAGCCTGCTCGTAGCCGATGCCGTACTCCATGGCGTCGCTGAAGTTGGGAGAGGGTAGGGCGGGGTGGTCGGCCGGGGCCGCTGCGTACACGATAGGCTGGGGAAACTGGCTCCAACGGTTCCAGTTGACTCCTAGAGCGACTCGAGCGTCGCCGAGGCGCCAAGAGACCTCAGCCTCAATTTGAGCCGGATCATATTGAGCGACTCCCCGAATGGCGAGCTCGGGGATGGGGATGCTGAAGCCTTCGCCGAGGTTCGCCGATAATGGAAGTTCAAAGGTGGCAGCGGAGGCCCCGCGATAGACAGCCCCTAAGGACACATTGGTCGATAGGTGCGCCAGGAACCCGATCACGGGAGCGTAGGAGGCGACCAGCTGATCTCGAGCACTAGAGCCGATTCGACCTTCGGCGTTTGGCCCCACCTCGATACGTCCCTCCAGCGACGATAACGCCATGAACCCAGCACCAAATGCGAAGGCGTCGGAAAGGCGAACCGAGAGCGCTGCTTGGAGCGTGACGGTTTGGGCGCGGTTGGCGAGCACTGCGAAATTAGGGTCTCCCGGCCTCGGCAAGTCGGCGTTGAGCACGGTGTTCGTTGGGATTGTGAAGCCACCACCCAGCGCGATGCGCTTCTTGAGCCCCCCACCAAACGGGAGCGGGAGTGCGAAACCGATCAGCGTCGAGGTGGCGTCGGTGCTGTCGAGGTCTGAGTCATCGTGGTGGAGGATGGATCGACCGAAGGTGTAGCCGAGCGTAACCCCAGGGTGCGTCTCAAAGGAGAGCCCCGCTGGATTATGATAGACGGCCTCAAACCCTTTAGGGTGGCTCACGACCGCGCCGGCGGATCCGATGGCGCGTGCGCCGAAACCAAATAGGTCAGGTGAGCTTGCCCATCCCGTGGTCGGGAGCACAGCGAGGCAGATAGCGATGGTCAGAAGTCGCGACACGCGGGGCATTGTACAGGCTGCTCGGCATCGTGAAAGCTGGAATTCCTTGAAAAAGGAGGACGTGCCGGCGCGGCGGCCCTAAAGCCGGCCGGCACGTCCTTGCCCGGCCTGTGCGGAGCGAGCCATCTCTGAGGGGACATTCAGATCAGGAGTCCGTATTGACCGCACGGGTAGACAGGACGCAGCGGCTCGTGTGGATGTCACAGTTTTATGTGCGCACCCTGAGGAAATGAGCAGAATAGTCGGTGGATTAAGTAAAAATAAGGAGGGGGACGATGAAGCAAATCTGGCTGATGATCAGCAAGGCTGCGGTGTAGCCGATGATCGCGCTCACCTTCACTCGGCAGATGCCGAGCAACGGGAGCGCCCAGAATGGCTGGATCAGATTCGTCCACTGATCTCCATAGGCGAGGGCCATCAAGATCGTCGAAGGTTTGGCGCCCGCTTGCAGCGCAGCCTCCATGACGATTGGGCCTTGTACTGCCCATTGGCCCCCACCCGATGGCACAAAGAGGTTGACCAGTCCGCCTGAGTAAAAGGTCGCTACAGCGAGCGCTTCGGCGCCCAATCCAGACAGCAGCCCCCCAACATCTGCGACGAGGCCAGCTCCGGCCATGATCCCCATGATTCCCGCGTAGAACGGGTACTGAAGGATGATGCCAGAGCAGCTATGGACCGCCTTGTTGATGGCGTCGACGTAGGCCTTTACCGACCCGTGCAAGAGCAAGCCAAGGGAGAGCATGAAGAGGTTGATCACGTTGGGGTTTAAGGAGCCCAAGCCTTTGGATATCAACCAGGAGACACACCAGGCGAGCCCCATCCCAGCCGGGATCAAGATCACGATGAAGGCGTTGTTGAGCCACGAGGCCGGTGTGCTCTCTTCTTCTGGCTGTACGTCCGCGCTTTCGGTCGCTGCGCTGTCTTCAGCCGGTGCCTGTATAATGTCTTCCTCATCCTTTGGGCAGAGCAAGAAGAGCGTCAGGGGAATCATCACGGCGCAGAGCGCGATCACCGTAAAATTCAAAGACGAACCGATGGTGTCGCCCAAGAGCATTGGGGGGACCTTGGCGCTTAACTCTGGACCGAGGATCTCCGTGAGTTGCTTCGCGCTAGTCGCCTTTAGAGGCGCGCTACCCGAGAAACCACCGTGCCAAACGGCGAGCCCCGTGTAGCCTGCGGCGCAGACGATGGGATAATGAATGAGTCGCCCATCTTCACGGGCCACTCGACCCACTTCACGGGCGAGTAACGCCCCGACGATTAGCCCAAGTCCCCAGTTTAGCAGCGCCGCCCCCATGGCCACGAGGGACACGATGACGACGGCGCCCCCCGTGCTCTTGGGTAGGCGCGCCAACCGGCCGATCAGGCTTCGCACGACCCGCGTCTCTGCGAGCGCGTATCCCGTCAGGAGGATGAGACACATTTGCATGGCGAACTTGAGCAGGTTCCAGAACCCCTTGCCGCCACCCGATCCCTCGATCCAGAGATCGATGACCGCGAGCGGGCTCCAGGCGCTTCTCGGTAAGGCCATGAGGAAGACGGCTAAGGTCAGGCCGATAGCCAGCACGAAAGGGTCGGGCACATAGCGCTTAGCGCGCTCGCTTAACCAGAGGCCGAATCTAGACACCATGGTCACTCTCCGAGAACAAGAATAGCTGCTCGGGAGCCTAACTTGATTTATCCTCGACTTCACCACCAATGGTCTGTCCGAGTGATTGATTTGGGTCGCATTTGTGTTGGTGAACGGCTAGATCCACGAACAGCTTGGATTGGAGGGCCGATGGACACTGATGACCGAACTCACGCGATGGCGCCAAATGTGGACGCAGTGGCCGGCTATTTTCGAGATTTACAGCGCCGCATTTGTGAAGCGGTAGCCGCAGAGGATGGGGCAGCTGCCTTCATCGCAGATCCTCAGAATCACCCGGGCGGTGGGCTCTCTCACCCCATGCTTCTGAGCGGGGGGGAAGTTGTCGAGAAGGCCGCGGTGAACTTCTCAAGATCATCCGGAGACCGGCTTCCGAGCGCCGCT
>CALELH010000739.1 GCA_937902595.1 uncultured Myxococcales bacterium | reverse complement strand
TCGCGACAGGCGATGACGCGAACAGAGGGGACGACGTTGATGAGATGGGTGAAGCGCTCGCCTTCATCGGCGACGCCCCCCTGACCGTCGAGGACGTTCAACTTGGCTGGGGTCACAGCTGCGCTCTCAGCGAAGGGTCAGTCATCTGCTGGGGAGCCAACGCTCACGGACAATTGGGCCGAGGTGACTCGCTCTCCCGCGGTGCAGACCCTGAAATGGCCGCTGACTTCTTCGGCCCCGTAGATCTTGGGCCTGACGCCGTAGCGATCGAGATCACCACTGGAGAGAACCATAGCTGCGCCCTGCTCGCGGGTGGGCAGATTAAGTGTTGGGGAGCGAACCATCATGGCCAACTCGGGCTCGGCCATGACAACGCCATGGGTGACGATCCCAATGAGCTTGGTCAGGCGTTACCAGCCGTGCCGATTCCAGACTCTGTCTCCGTGAGCGCGGGTGGTGAACACACGTGCGCGCTATCAGAAGCGGGAGAGGTTCGCTGCTGGGGCCGCGGACGATTCGGCCAGACCGGGCTAGGAAACAGAGACACCGTCGGAGCGGCTCCCAACGAGATGGAGGCCCTCGCTCCAGTTCGTATCGGCGACGACCTCATCGTGGCCCAGATAAGCGCTGGTCAAAACCACACCTGCGCGACCACCGCGGATGGCGCTGCCCTCTGCTGGGGTGCCAATGGTCGAGGCCAACTCGGGACGGACAGCATGGAAGACGTCGGGGACGAGATCTTAGAGATGGGAATCAATATGCGACCTGTACGCTTCGATAGCCCCATAGAGATTGTCGAGACAGGCGGAGGTCACTCTTGCGCCCTCTTAAGCTCTGGCTCCGTCCGCTGTTGGGGCTCGAACGTGGACGGCCAACTCGGATTGGGGAGCGACATCGCGGCCCTCGGCGATGAGCCTGGCGAGATGAACGCTCTTGGGCGCCCCGTGCGCCTCGGTGATGGGGCCAGCATCACAAGCCTAAGCCTCGGCCGTGACCACACCTGTGTTTCAAGGCGGTCCGGTTTGATCACCTGCTGGGGTTTGAACGCTGAGGGCCAGCTTGGCTTGGGTGACATGGAGACCCGCGGACGTTCACCTGATGATATGGGAGACGATGTTCGATCCATGTCTCTCGGAGCTGCCTGCCCGAGCTGCGACGTTGGTCAAGGCTGCCGAGACTTCGGTCAGTGCGTCAGCCTTGAATGTAACGGCGACGGACTGTGCGCCTTCGACGGCTGCGCTGACGCCGATTGTGCGCACTGCTGGGACGGCGTCCTGAATGGAGCCGAGACAGATATCGATTGCGGTGGCGCCTTATGTCCATCCTGTGTGCTCGGGGCCGTCTGCTCAGCCAACAGCGATTGTGAGACAGACCTCTGCCGCGGCCAACTCTGCGTCTCTTGCCGAGATGGCCTTATGAATGGGCGGGAGACCGATGTCGATTGTGGTGGTAGCGATTGCTTCGAATGTGGCCTGGGGCTTATGTGCGAGGAGAACGCTGATTGTCAGAGCGGTCTGTGCCAAGACGAGGTCTGCGACTAGGCCGGCGCTGCGAAGCGCTGGCCACATCAGTCGTCGGACTGCTCTAGCTCTGACTCTGGCAGAGACAGCTCGTCCTGGGCTGCGTCGGGCAGGCTCAGGGATACGCCCACGGGCCGGGCCCTCGCGTTCCTGAGTTCGTGGGGCGCTGGCGCATACTCCCCCTGAACAACGGCGGCCTTAATGCCCAGCTGCCGCTCCAACTCTTGCTCAATAAAGAGCGCTTGAAAGCGTGATTTAAGTCCTTCAACGAGGGGTACACTCGCCTGATCTGCCAAGAGCGCATGGACCGAGAAGACCTCACTCATCTGTCCAGATCTGGACCTGCGCGTCTCCTCTCGATGAACATAAAGCTGCTTTATCGCCGCGGCATAGACTGTCCGTCCACCTCGCCAAGGCAGGGGCTGGTGAGAGATCTTGATCGTCTCTTTATCTGCGACGATGAGGGTTCGGTTGATCACATTGGCCACCCCGAAGTAGGTGACCCCAATCCCGATGGCTACATGTAACAATGGAAAGATCATCGTCAACAGACCGGCGCCGCCCTCAAGCTGGCTCGCTTGGGCATACCAAAACACCAAGAAGGTGTCCCATATGGCAGCGAATCCAAGAATAGGCAGGGCCGAGCAGCTGAACCATCGACGAGTAATCGTCAGCCGATCACCCTCGTTCTCTATGGAGAGTCCTTTGGGGAGCGCCAACTCAACGTCCGAATCCGCCACACCAGGGCTTGCTAAAGCCCCCTCGGACTGCCCCTTTACTTGGTACTCAAAACCAAAAATAGAGTCGCAGCGAGCGCACTTCGCCACGAGCGCGTTGATGTTGATGTCATCGCTCTTAATCCGATGACCACAGTCGGGGCAGACCAGCTTCATAGGGAATCTACTAGCATAGAAAGGTCGGCCCTTGAATCTTCCCTGACTTGAGCAGATCTATTGTTCAATCAAAGACCGCGATGATCACACCGTTCTCGGGGCCATCCTTCGGTAAAGACAGCGTCCTCCCGTTATAGACCAAGGACATCGATCCATCGGGCGTCGCGCTGATAGGCAGGTCGATGGCCGCCAAGAAGGGAAACATATCGAAGAGCGCCGATGTACCGCCACTCTCCCCATCATTGTCCACGTCGAAGACGAACAGCGCGATGCTTGTGTTCTCGGCTGGCGCGCTCTGTTCCGTCAGGAGCTCCTGTCCATCCAGAGTGAGGGAGTCACGGCCCACTAAGAAAGCGCCTCGCGCGTTGTAGATCACTAGGGGCACGGTCTCGCCGTCGAGCGGCAATAGGCTCAGTAATACGCCGGCGATGCTCCCGGGGCCCGGCAGCGTGCGCAGATACATCAAGGGCTGGTCAGCGGTGAACTCCTCGCGAAAATAGCGGACGGCTGGCGCTGCAGAGTCCGTCGGCACCCCCAAGAACTCGTAGCGAAGAGTTGGATCAGCGACGAAAGGTCCCCAGTACCCATCTGGGCCAATGGCAAAGCTCCGCACGGCCTGAGCCCGCCGAGGTTCACCTGCGGTCAGAGACCACACCTCGACTCGCCCCCCGTCTTCGACCTGGTTTTCGCCCAAGGTCACCATGCGTCCCTGTACGATTGGTCGGTCCTCTGTCTTCGCGCTCAACTCGCTGGGAGCCTCGTCATGCAAGAACTCATAGATGGCCGCGAAGGAACTCTCAGAGGTCGCCGCCGCGTAATGGTCCTCGCCGGACAGCTGGACGTTGGTCGCTCCAACGATGTCCTCACCCATGACCGCTAGATCACCCGTTGACCATAAGTTCAGCGTGGGCACGGGCATATCCTGGGACCCTGCGGGCCCCTCTGCAGGGAAGCTGCCCACGTGGACGTACCGCCTGACCTTGGCTGCGCGGTCGGGGTTCTCGAGGTATGAATACCCAAGCCCTCCACCGGCCGAGTGACCAAAAAGGTCCACCTTATCAGCGTCATGCAACGCCAAGATCTCGTCGATAAAGGTGTCCAGCGTCACCGTATGGTCGGCGTTTCGGTCGAGGGTGTTCCAATCGAACGCGTGATATCGGTCCGCGCAGCGACCGTTCGCGACAAAGCGCTGAACATGGGCGGCCCAAGTGTCACTCGACGCCAGGAAACCATGAGCCATCACGACCGGAGGAGAAGAGTCATCGCAGTCACCGCGAGGCGGCAGAGCCTGAGCATCCCCAAAGACGACCCCATCCACGATGGCTGAGGCGTCCTCCACGCTCGGCCCAGCGTCTCTCGCGCCAACGCCGGAGTCAGCCAGGGGAGCGCCCGTGTCCATAGACTCATCGGAGACGGACTTGTCGTCACAGCCAATCAAGATGAGGACGAATAGAATAGAGCACCTAACTAGGTAGGTAGAGAACTGATTATGCGACACGAGGTCAAATCTCCGGGGCCGGTGTAAAAAAAAGCATCTCAGCGGACTCAAGTAGGCGATGCCATTGCGCGCTCTCGCCTCCTGTTAGGCCCAAGGGGCCGGACGGGACAAGTGCAGACAGAGCCGCGTGACCACGCTGGTCAGACAATAGGTACGAACGAATGTGTTCATACATTGTTGGGCCCCTTTCC
The DNA here is from genome assembly GCA_937902595.1 of uncultured Myxococcales bacterium. Lineage (GTDB taxonomy): Bacteria > Myxococcota_A > Bradymonadia > UBA7976 > UBA1532 > UBA1532. The sequence continues at coordinate 2,027 of CALELH010000739.1, read as the reverse complement.
GAAAAGGCCCTCGTGCTCCCCGCTCATCAATGAGCGCAGCGCCGGCAATCTAGTCGAGTTGGCGGAGCATGGTCAACGGTCTGCCAACGTGCTCCCCCCATATTCATCGTGAGCGGGCTACTCCCTTTGTATGTGTGGGAATCTTCTAAACAATTCCCTAAATGCAGGCGGGAATATTTCATGGTCTAGATTGAGTTGACTATGCCCAGTGCTAGATGGTAGGTGCATGGTCTAAATTCATGGGTCATCCAGTCGTACAGGGGTATATGACCGCTCGTTTCACACTTCTTTTGCTGTTGGGTATGTCAGGCAACGCGCTGGCTGGCACAACAGAGACGTGTCTTGCTGAAGGTGTCCTGTCCAATTGGACTGACCCGGTGGTCGCGACCTGTGGTATCGACTGTCAGACTGCACGTGAAGAGGCCGCTTTACCGACGTGTGAATCAGGCCAAGCAGGCTGCGAGCTTCCTGCCAACGCCATCGCCCCCCCGAAGCGACCAGCCGGTCCACAATGTATAGAAGGCGGCCCACTCTGCATGCCTCAACAGCCAGGCATGACGTACTCAGTGCGCACCAATTTGGTCCTCGTCTTCCCTGAGTTAAACCAGCCAGTCTACCGCGCGGGCACCTTACCTACCGCGGGTCTCCCGGAATATAAGAATCACCATGAGAACTGGTTGAACGAGCCGTCTGGCCCACCTCCCCGATCATAAATATCTCCTGGATTCATGTCATAAGTGAAGCTGTGCGACCCCTCTTATTGTGAGGTGTCGTATGCGCTATCCGGCTGTATCCATCTCAATTAATTGAATCAAATCCTGCTCCGAAGTTGGAAGCAGAGGGGTGCACTTGGCCCCCAACTAAACTAGAGGAAATGAAATGAAGAATTTTTTTCGTACTTTTGGCCTGATGGCCGCAGTCGCGCTGGTGGCCTTTGGCTGCCAAATGAAGAAGGCCGACAAGTCTAAGACGCCTGAAAAGCGTGGGGCCACAGCCGCCGCCAAGGCCAAGATTCCAGTCGGCTCCAGCTTTACTAAGGGGCCTGCTGACGCGTTGGTCACCATCGTCGAGTTCAGTGAATTCCAATGCCCCTTCTGCAGTCGGGTAAACCCGACGATCGATAAGATCCAGAAGGAGTACGGTGATAAGGTCCGTATCGTCTTCAAGCACAACCCACTGTCCTTCCACAAAGACGCTCCGCTCGCTGCCCAGGCGGCGATCGCCGCTGGCAAGCAGGGCAAGTTTTGGGAGATGCATGACGTCCTCTTCAAGAACATGAAGAAGCTCAAGCCCGCCGACATCGATGGCTACGCAAAGGGCCTCAAGGGACTTAAGTTTGACCAGTTCAAGAAGGACCTCACGTCCGCAGAGACAAAGAAGGCGGTCGCGGACGACCAGGCCTTGGCAAGCAAGGTTGGGGCGCGTGGTACACCAAACTTCTTTATCAACGGTGAGCAGCTCTCCGGTGCTCAGCCCTTCGCTAAGTTTAAGGCGACCATCGATAAGCAGCTGAAGCTCGCTGAGGCCGCGCTTAAGGCAGGTACGCCGAAGTCAGGTATCTACGCCGCGATGGTCAACAAGAACTACAAGGAGCCAGCGAAGCGTGCCGGCAAGAAGGGTCGCAAGGGTCCTGACACCAAGACTGTCTACAAGATCCCTGCTGGTGACAGCTACTCCAAGGGTCCGGCAGACGCGCTCGTCACCATCATTGAGTTCAGCGAGTTCCAATGCCCCTTCTGCAGCCGTGTACTGCCCACCCTCGACAAGATTCAGAAGGAGTACGGAGACAAGGTCCGCATCGTCTTCAAGCACAACCCACTCCCCTTCCACAAGGACGCACCCCTGGCTTCACAGGCTGCGCTCGCCGCAGGTAAGCAGGGCAAGTTCTGGCAGATGCACGATGTTCTGTTCAAGAACATGAAGAAGCTCAAGCTTGAGAACCTCAATGGCTACGCGAAGGACCTTGGCCTCGACATGGCTAAGTTCGGAGCAGACTTGAACAGTGCAGACGTCAAGAAGGCCGTCGC
>CALELH010000738.1 GCA_937902595.1 uncultured Myxococcales bacterium | reverse complement strand
TGCTGCTAAGAAGCCTGCTGCTAAGAAGCCTGCTGCTAAGTAATGAGCAGTCGAACGTCCTACGGTTATGTAAGACGGGCGCTTTAGCTGCGACTAGTGATTTAAGGAGTCGAACCGCGAATATCGCAGAGAGACTTCAAAAAAAAATTGAACAGGCGCGCTACATGCGCGTCATTTCAACCAACTGCTCAGGCATCGGAGACGCGATACGCTCCCGAGCCAGGCACGATTTACTGTCGGTGGTGGGTTGCTTCGGCATCTTCCCCCTGTACCCAGACCCCCCCCTTGCCGGGTGGCTCATCACCGACAGCATTTTTTCTTGAAGAGGAGCGCACCTCATTGGGGTTGCTTCTCGTAAGCGCGGGTAGACAAGGACTTCGGTTCTGGAAACCTGCGGCGCTTTACTGTCGGCGGCGGGTTGCTTTGGCAACTTCCCCCTGTACCCAGACCCCCCCCCCCTGCCAGGGTGGCTCGTCGTCGACAGAAATTTAATCTCCAGATAGCGTCCATCCATAGAGAGAGCCCAGCTCATTGGGCGACTCGCTCTGCCCAACTGAGCGAGCTTAACGTCTACAAGAATGATTCAGACCGTGCTCGACGTTTAGTCATCGCTCTTCGCTGCGGTCGGGGCAGATAAAGACTGGATGCCGGTTTTTCAGCGCTCCAATCAGAGGTGACAGCGAGGCGGTTCGCAGGAGGGCGCGGTTTCTCAAGGCCCTCAATCAGGGATTCTCTCGTGGCGACTATACTTGATCCGATGAAGCCGCTACGGCCCAGGGTCGCGGGCGAGCCGGAATCCAAGGTAATTGACTCGAAAGTCCGGAGTGTAGGCGCGGCGGTCACGGACACGCAGGAAGGTACCGTTGAAGTAGAAGGCTCCACCCCGATAGATTCGTCGGCGCGCGCGAGGCTCATCGATCCAAGCCTCGCTGGTGTTTGGCGCACCAAAGTAGCTGCCGTGATCATCGTCTTCGATCCATTCGAAGACATTACCGGCGAGATCGCAGACGCCCTCTTCAGAGTTGCCTTGTTCGCGAGAGCATACGGGCCAAGTAGTACCTTCACCGCAGCCGTTTATCCCCTCGGCGTCCTTCATAATGGCTAGGTCACAGGTCGCAGGGACATTGCCCCAAGGAAACTGAAAGTCCTGTCCGCGACTACGGGCGGCGAACTCCCATTCAGCTTCGGTCGGAAGTCGGGCCGCGACCCAGTCAGCGAAGGTCTTGGCTTGATTCCATGAGACACAGTTGACTGGGTGATCGGTTCGTTCAGGCGAGCCCCAGTTACACGTTGGGTTTTGTTGAACACTGCTCGGCGCTGTGCACACCTCAGCTGTTACGCAACGAGCGTACTCTGCAACGGTGACCTCGGTGAGCCCCAACTGAAAATCAGAGACCTGTACATCGTGTGATGGCATCTCGTTTGGTCGACCGGCAGCGGTGCCCATTGAAAAGAGCGCGCCTTCGATATCGACAAAGACCACGTCGGGACAGTTGGGAGCGCAGGGGCGCCCGATAGTGCAATCAGAGGCGCATCCATCACCCTCCTCTTGATTCCCGTCATCGCAGACCTCACCTGCGGTTACGATCCCGTTTCCACATCCGGTCTCTGTACAGTTTGAGTCGCAGCCATCTCCGTCGACATCATTTCCGTCATCACACGCTTCATCGCCCGCAATGACGCCATTGCCGCACCCGGTTGGCGTACAGTTTGAATCGCAGCCATCATCGTCGGCGACGTTACCGTCATCACAGAGCTCGTTTGGAGCGGTGATGCCGTTCCCACATGCTGATGGAGTGCAGTTCGTATCGCATCCATCACCCTCAGCTTGATTCCCGTCATCACAGACCTCGTCACCGGTTCGAACTCCGTTACCACACCCCGTAAAGCTACAGTTCGTGTCACACCCGTCACCGTCGACCTGATTACCATCCTCACACTGTTCGCCATCCGTGATGACGCCGTTACCGCATCTCGTGTTGGTGCAGTTTGAGTCGCAGCCATCGCCGTCTACTTCATCACCATCGTCGCACTCTTCACCCGCGTTAATGATGCCATTGCCACAGGCGGTGGCCGTGCAGTTTGAGTCACAGCCATCACCATCGATTTGATTGCCGTCGTCGCAGTCTTCTTGGCCCAGGCGTACAACCCCGTCGCCGCAGACCGCAAAGCGGCAGGCGTTGGTACAGAGATCGCCATCGGATTGGTTCTCGTCGTCACACTCCTCTACGCCAATATTGACGACGCCGTCGCCACAGAAGGCGGTCGTACAGTCGTTGCGACAGTTGTCAGTGTCTGCGAGGTTGCCGTCGTCGCATTCTTCGAAGCCCGCTCTGACGAATCCATCACCACACACGGCATCTCTACAGTTTGAGATACACACGTCATCGTCATCATTGTCGCCGTCATCGCATTCTTCACGTCCCGCCCAAGTGGACCCATCACCGCATCGAGCTGCTGTGCATGTACTCAGACACTCGTCGGTGTCGTCGCCGTCGCCGTCGTCGCATTCTTCAGTACCGACGAAATGAAAGCCGTCTCCACAGCGCGCTAGGCTGCAGTTGGTGAGACATCCATCGTTGTTGAGCGCGTTACCATCATCGCACTCCTCTGTCTCTGCCTGGACAAAGCCATCGCCACAGACGGAGAAGCGGCAAGTAGATGGACACGCGTCATCGTCATTTAGGTTTCCATCGTCGCACTCTTCAGACCCTTGCTCGACGACACCGTCACCGCACGCGGCGTCTACGCAAATGACCCGGCAAGAGTCCGTGTCGATGTTGTTCCCGTCATCACACTCTTCTACGCCGGTTTGAACGATGCCATCACCACAGATGGCGACCTCGCATTCGCTCGTACACTCGTCATCATCATCAAGGTTACCGTCATCACAGGCTTCAACGTTGACGTGTAGAGCGCCGTCGCCACAGGCTGCCTCGGTGCAGTCCGAGCGACATGCGTCGGAATCGATGAGGTTACCATCATCACACTCTTCGACGCCCAGTCGGAGGATCCCGTCTCCACAGACCGCCTCAGTACAGGCGTTCGTACATCCGTCACCGTCATTATTATTGCCGTCGTCACAGGTCTCGACGCCATTCTGGATCGTTCCGTCGCCGCACCGAGCGTTTCTGCAGGTATTGGTACACCCATCTGTTGGGTCGAGGTTCCCGTCGTCGCATTCTTCGAAACCTTCTCGCACGATCCCGTCACCACAGGACGCGAGCGCGCAGCGGTTGCTGCATGCGTCTCCGTCGACCTGGTTGCCGTCATCGCAGTCCTCTCGTTCAGGCCACGTCACTCCATCGCCGCACCGGCCGGTGACACACGAGTTTAAGCAGGCGTCCGCGTCGGTCCGATTTCCATCGTCACATTCCTCGACGCCGGCTTGGATCACGCCGTCTCCGCAAACCGCGATAGTACAGGTGTTCAGACAAAGGTCATCGTCGGTCCTATTGCCATCATCGCATTCCTCGACGCCCTCTATGATGACGCCGTCGCCGCAGACCGCGGTTACGCAGTTTGCTCGACAACCATCCGTGTCGACGAGGTTCCCATCATCACACTCTTCGATGCCTTGGCGCACGGAGCCGTCACCGCAAACGGGCAGGCGACAGTTGTTACGACACGCGTCTGTATCAACCTCGTTTTCATCGTCACATTCTTCGCCAGGGTTGATGAAGCCGTCGCCGCACTCCGTTTCTTGGCAGATTCCATCGAGACAGTGTCCGCTCTCACAGTCCGTATGCTCGAGACACGGTTGGCCCGCTCCACAGGGAGGGCACACGTCGCCACCGCAATCGACGCCGGTCTCGGAGCCGTTCTGTCGGCCATCGGGACAGGAGGTCTCCTGGCAAATCCCGTCTTGGCAGGTGTTACTGAGACAGTCGTCGTCTTCGGTACAGTTTTGACCGGCTTCGCATCCATCACAGGTGTCACCACCACAGTCGATGTCTGACTCGGTGCCGTTGCGCGCCCCGTCTTCGCACGTCGGCGCGACACAGACGCCCTCGACGCAGTTCCCGTCGATGCAGTCGCTGTTCTCATTGCACGGAGAGCCATCTGGACAGGGAGAGCAGTCGCCCCCGCAGTCTGTGCCCGTCTCGTTGCCGTTCTTCACGCCGTCGTTACATGCAGGATCCCTGCAGCGACCACCCTCGCAAACGAGGCTCAGGCAGTCTGAGGCCTCTCGGCACATATAGCCCGCTTCGCAGCCGCTGCACGTATCACCACCGCAGTCCACATCGGACTCATTCCCGTTGCGCTCCATATCGGTGCAGGTCGCCGGTGGAGGGCCCGCGTCAGGTCGGCCTGAGTCGGGCACACAGCTCCAGTTGTCTCCCGTAGGCCGACATACGAAGCCGGCGGCGCACTCTCGATTCGCCATTCGGCAGTCACCTGCGCCGCCATCACTGTCCACAGGTCGAGGTTCGCAGGTGTTACGAACTGGATGACAGTACAGGCCAGTGCGACAGTCGAGATCGTTGGAACAGGTATATATGCTCGCGCCCACGTCCGTGGAGCTACAGCCCATTTGGAAAGCTGTGAGGAGCATCGCTGTAATGGTAAGCGCCCGTTTCATACCCTACCTTGGAGACCTCGCGCGGTATTCTAACATACTCACTACTTATAGATCCTTTATGCGCGAAGATTAGAGTTCATTTCTTCATCAGCCGCATAACCGTTGAGATCCAGGTCTTATGGGAGCCGATTTAGCAAGAAATCAGTCATTTTCTCTTCAAATTAGTGTTAGCGAAGGGTCGACAGCATGGATCTCGTGGCGGTCGTGTGCCGTGAGCGTCTTGCTCTGTAGAGGATGTCCGATAGACCGCTTTGGATTCTCTTATGGAGCCAATAGGCGAGGAAGTTCAACAGTTCGGTGAGAACTCTGGTATTCAGCCATTAGGTGTAGGTTAAGGACCATTCTATGGTGATTCTGGCTACGAGCATTCAAGACTACATCGCGATTAAGGCAGCGGTGGAGGCTAAGTGGGACATCATCGCGATGCTCTGCCTGCTCGTCTTCTTTCTGGCGGTGGCTGCGGCGACATACGCGATCATGCGCCCGGAGGGGATACCCCGAAAGTTTGTCGCGCTCGTGCTGGCCTTTGGATTGGGCTACGCCGCCGCCTTCTTTGGCGTACACCGCGGTTTAGCGCCGGAGTTTTACCGCTCAGCTTGCGTCGACTTTATGGACAGAATGGGGGTGCCGAAGCAGGTTCAGGAACCCCGTTGCGCTCAGAAGAACCCCATACGGTTAAGTCGAGTTAAGCCGCTGAGACCGGGCCGGTAAGGTCAGTCTGGGCTCATGATCCCGGAGCCAGAGCGCTCGTGTAAAACCACTCCTTGCAGCTCTCCTGCTGCGGCTCTCACTCGATCCACGACGCGAGCGGCGATCAGATCCATCAGCTTAAAAGCGAAGGGGCTACCCGCGTTGAAGATTTGGTCGAATTCAGTTCGGCCGAGCATCGCGAGTTCCGCGCCTTTATCAGACGCCAGGCAAGTCGCAGATCTTAGGCCGCCGTCGACCAGGGATATCTCACCAAACATACGCCCCGTCGTCATGCTCGCCACGACCGTTGAGCTGTTGTTCTCACCCTCGACGGTCACGTGTACACTCCCGGCGAGCACGACATAGCACGCTGTGGCGCGGTCGCCTTTACGGAATACGCTCTGGCCGGCTCGAAATCTACGTGAGTCCATGACGCTCGCGAGGAGTTCGAGTTCGCGGTCATCGAAGTTGTCGAAGACCTCGACGAACCTTAATCGATTGGCGTCCATCATCGCTTACGTCCAAACAGCTCGCTGAAATAATCACGCGCCCGCTCGCCGACACTCTGTCGTCCCATGCGCGTCTCGTGTGCTCTCGTAGGCGTCTCGTGACGCAATTCCCGTTCGATAAAATCGTTTGTGCTTCTGAGTCGGTCGCACATTGTCAGGCAGATGTTTCTGATGACGCAGTAGGCTGCGCTGTCCTTCGCGGAGCGCAGCTCCTCGAACTTTCGTCGATCGATGCGGAGCATCGACGTCGGCTGTAGACACTTGACTCGAAGGCTACGTGGCCCCGCGGTGATCAGGCAGAGTTCGCCGACCAGCGCGCCGGGTCCCATTCTGGCCATTTCAACCTTCACGCCATCATCCAAAGGCATCTCCGCCACCAGGAGGCCACTCTCGATGATGTATGCGGAGTCGGAGTCCACGTGCTCCTCAAAGAGAATCATGCCCGACGTGGGCATTCGCCACTCCGTGATGCAGCCCAACAGGCGGTCAAGCTCTTCCGGTCCACACCCACGAAAGATGGGGTAGGGCCTGAGCCTATCTCGAGTTAACTCCGACATGGCGACATAGTGCTCCAGATATGGGGGGAGACGCAACACTTCGTGTTGTCTTGTCGTCGGGTTTTAGACAGATAGTGGTCTATTTGGCGCTTCGCGGTACGATATGGCCAACTATGCGCAGCCCAAGCACCATCTTTGGAATGATTCTCATCCTGATCTCTTGCTCGGGAAACGAGCGCATTTTCCGTGCGCCGGAGACCTATGAGCCAACTCAGATCGCCGAGAGTATCGCGGCGGAGTACTGCGCTGCCTTTCGTCGGTGCCGCAATGATGTTCGGGCTGAGCATGTGCTTCATCTAGATGTGTGTGTGGATCAACTGGGGCGTCTTCTACACCAGCGTCTCTCTCCGCTGACGGACTCCGTTGATGCAGCGAAGGTAGTGTATGACCCAGCCGGGCTGCGCAGTTGTCTCAAGGCGATCTATGACGGCACGTGTAGGGACATCGATCTTGAGACCTTTGAAGCGGATTGCGCGGGAGTGGTGCGCGGAACACAACCCGCGGGTGAACCGTGCCTCTATGACGCGGAATGTGAGGGTGGGTTTTGTCCGGGAGATGATGGGTGCCCGAGCCTATGTGAGCGTCTGTCGGCAGATGGCGGCAGCTGCGCAATCGATGGCGACCTCCAGTGCCAGGCGGGTCTAGATTGCGATGACGATGACGTCTGTCATCTCAAAGAACAGACTCAATATTTGGCCGGTTTGGGAGAGCTTTGCCACGTGCATAGATGTCGCGCGGGTCTACGATGCGTTAGAACCCCAGAGCCTGTCTGCCTGCCCTTCGGCTTGATCTATGGCCGTCGCGATGGGCAGGTCTGTCGTGCGGCTCGAGACACCGAGCCTGAGATGGGCTGCGGATTGGGGTTAGTCTGCAGCTTTGACATGGCACCTATGGTGGACGGCGACGGCCTCTGCCGGCGTCTTCCCAAGTCCGGGGAGCGGTGTCATCTCACCATCGGAGGGAGCAACGCCTGGTGCGAGCCTGGACACTATTGCCAGGGATTGGACCCAATCGGTGGTGTGCTCGAGGGGCGGTGCGCCCCCTTTCCTGAGCGCGACGGAGAGTGCGGGGAGTTTTTTGGGCGTCTTCGCACATGTGGACCCGATGAGAGATGCGTTGATGAGCGGTGCGTTGCTCGCGCTCAGGTCGGTGAGATGTGTAGCGCTCATCGCGACTGTGTGCAGGGGCGGTGCTGGGGCGGAGTCTGCGAGATTAGTTGTCATGACACCGGCGGCTGAGGACCTCCGATGATCGACGCGTCGCTCGAGTGATCCCGTCTCGCCTGCTCGCCGATCAGATGGGGGGTGGGGTTCTCGGTCATTTTCATGTAACTTTCGCCGCTTGCGGCGGTTAGTTATCAACCACCATTAACGCGACGAAGGATCATCGGTCATGAAGTGTCCAGCGTGTGCCCATGAAAATGTCAGCGACTTTCCGTTCTGCGAAGAGTGTCTGACTCTCCTGCCTGCTCGGCCCGGAAATGAGCTGGCCTTTGAGCTGGATGTTGACACCGCCGAGGAACCAGAAAAGACCAAGGGATGGCCACCGTTTCCGTGGAACCCTGTCCGTATGCGCAACCGTTTGGTCGGTCGGGACAAGAGCTTGGGTGAGCTTGTTGATGCATGGGACGGGACAGTCCGCACTTGGACTGGACGTTTGCATTTGTTGGTGTCCGAGTTCGGGATGGGGAAGGGCCAGGTCAGCCGGAGATTTGCAGAAGAGGCGATTCGGCGAGAGCCACAGGGCTTGGTCGTTCGTATTCGCTGCCCTGAGCGCGGCGGTCCCTATCGAATGTGGGACGCCGTCATTCGTGGCCTGTTCGAGATTGATGAAACGGCGGGCCCGAGCGAGGCCGGCGCGTTGCTCTTGGCTGGGGTGGGCGAGTATCTCACCGATGAGGTTGAGGAGGTCGCGGGGGTGATCGCGGACCTCGTTGGGTATCGACTACCAGGACGCAAGATCGCGACCGGGATGGCCGAAGGTGAAGCTTTGGTGAGTCGCGGCGCGGGCGCTTTGTCGCGACTTTTGAGCGCGGTCGCGCAGGAGCCTCTACTGCTCATTATCACGCAGGCAAACCGAGGCAGCTCCTCTAGTCTCGCCTTGGCCGGCGCCCTTGAGGCGTCACTGAAGGACCGGCCGGCGATGATGGTTCTGTCCGGGACACCTGAGCTCACTAGAACTCTCAGAGGTTGGGATCGCTTCCCGGTTACGCGGTTAGGCCCTCTTAAGGATAAGCATAGTCGGGAGATCGTAGAGCTGTTCTTGACCGGGTTAATGGACGTCCCCGTCGAGCTCGTTAATCGGATCGTTGAGCGAGGTAAGGGAAACCCGTGGGCGCTTAAGTCTCTGCTTCATTATCTCGGAGAAGCCGGCGCGATCACCGTGGAGGGTGGGCACCACGTCATTGATGAGTCGCTGTGTTGGGACTTGGAGTGGCCGGAGGATCTGGAGGGGGTTGTTCTCGCTCGTCTCGGGATGCTGTCCTCTCGTGATAGATCGGTCTTGGGTGCTGCGGCCGTGGTAGGCGCCGCCTTTTGGACTGGCGCTTTGGTCGCCATCGAACGTCATGATGTCGACGGCTCGGAGGAGCCAGGCGAGACGATTCGAGACAACCTGTCCTGGGAGCTTGCGCGCTCACTTGAGCGGCTCGCGGCGCTTCGTTTTATCGGTCGCCGCAGCTCAGAGATTACCGGTGAGGATGGATGGGTGTTTCGTTCGAACCTGCACCATCAGGTCGCGTCGACCATCGTCCCAGAGGCGGCCCGGTCGCGGTATCACTCCGTCATCGAGCAGTGGCTTAGGGTCCACGCGGGCTCAAACCCGGGTCATCACTTAAAGGAGCTTGCGCGCCATGCTGAGCTCGCGGGAGACCGCGCGCGAGCCGCCGAGTATAACCGTCGGGCGGCGCGCCGAGCTTTGAAGAACCACCGTCCGGTTGAAGCGCAAACGTATCTACTGCAGGCGGAGGCCCTGGTTCAGAGCGAGAACCGTCCAGCTCGGATGGAGATCTCCCTGGCTTTGGGCGACGCTCGAGTTGCGTTAGGTGACTTCGATGGCGCGTTGGCGAGTTACCAAGAGGCGCTTCACATGTCGTGGCAGCTGAGGCATTTGAGCAGCGGCGCTGAGGCGCTGATGCGCATCGGAAAAGCGGAGACCACCGCTGGCCGGTATGATCGAGCCGTGCGCCACCAAGAGGCGTCTCTACGTCTCTTCGAACAGGGGCAGAATAAGCTCGGCGTCGCGAAGGTCTGCCTGAGTCTGGGTAAGCTGTTTTGGCTTAAAGGCAGTCACGGGGAGGCGCTCCAGTCATACCGTAAGGCAGAGCGTCTCTTCGAGGAACTCAAGGACGACCGAGGTCTAGGTGACGTCGCTGACGCGATCGCTTCGTTACACTACGACAGGGGGGACTTGGCGGAGGCTGAGCGCTCTTATCGACGCGCGATTCAGCTCCGTAACGCTATCGATGATCCTCTGGGAGTCGCGGCTGGACTGTGCAATCTAGGTGTCGCTTGGTTAGGCCAGGGTAAGAATGAGCGCGCTATCGCCGCCTGGCTTGAGGCGCTCGAACTCGCGACCATGATCGGTAATCTCGATCTGCAATCTTCGCTGGCGAGTAACTTGGGCGAGGTCTTCCTTAAGCTCAAGCGATATGAAGAGGCCAGCGAGTATCTCGACAAGGCCAAGACCTGGGGAGAGGACGGAGGCAGTCCGAGACCGCTGGCAGACATCTATTTGAACCGAACAGCTTTGATGATTCACCGCGAGGAGTGGAAGATCGCCGTCGCGGAGCTAGAGCGAGCCCAGGAGATCTCAGAGACCATCGAACTCCCGAGGGTTGATGGGCAGGTCGCTCGCATGACCGGCCACCTGTTCTTGAGCAAGTACGAGCGCACCGATAATGCTCAAGCAAAGCATTTGAAGCACGCCATCAAGCACTTTCGAGACGCGGTAACTTGCTTTGTTGAAGCGGGCTGCTATCTAGAGGCGGCGGGGACGCATGAGCGCTTGGCTGACGCTCTGGATTTGGCAGGGAAGTCGGCTGACGCGGACCGAGAGCGCAGCACGGCCGCCGAGCTCCGCAGCGCTCACGAGCCAGGCGCTGAGACACAGGACTCAGACTCTATCGGGGAGTAACGATGCAGTACGGTGATATTTTGGGACGGCTGAGCGCGCTTTGTGAACGCTTGAGTGGCGATGCGAAGAGAGTTTTCAGCAAACTTGTCGTGTCCGATGGGGTGCCGACAGAGGCTCTTGACGATTTTGAAGCACGCCTCGGCTTCTCGATTCACGGATCGCTCCGTACCGTATGGACGGAGTCAGCGTCTGTGGATTTCGAGTGGTCTATTAAGGCGGCAGGTTGTCAGGTCGCAGGCATCGACACTCGTATGGCGCCGTCCGGGCAGTTTCGTCTGCTGACGCCGGAAGAGTCGGAGAGCGAGTGGAGCTTCCTCAACGATCTCGGTGGCTCTGCTATGAGCAGTCTATTGCCCTTCAGTAAGCTTGAAGGCAGCGGTGAACTTTTGGTCATCGATCATCAGTCCGAGAGCGGAGCTGTCGAGCTGGTTATCCTCAACAGCGATTTGAGTCGAGTGCCTCTCTCCCCGTCATTGGACAGCTGGTTAAACGACCGCATTGGAACCTATTTTGAGGACACGAGCCTGCAGCAGACAGGCACCCTTGATCCGGTGGTTCAGGGGACTCTCGAGCGCCTCGCTGCTCCAGAGTTTAACTGGCCCCCGCCTCGCGTAGGTTGGTGAGTAGAGCAGGCCTATCGATTCGTCTCGAGTCGAGAGCGCTATGCGCTCTTGAGGCCTCTCCCTGAGTTCCTATCGCTTGGTTAGATTCAAGCCGCCCGTAAACGCATAGCTCACGAAGTCATCATAGGCATACACGATAATCCCAAATGGGGCGCGGCCCTGGAGTTGATGGGGTCCGTCAGTGATCTCGATATGCTTGAACTGCATCAAGCTCCCACCGATTGGCACCGCGTCATCCAAGGAGAGGGGATTACCATCGAGGACGAGTTCGTTCGCCGGTGGAGTGATGATGGTCACATAGTCCGTGAAGTAGGTGTCAGGTGTGAGGAAGGTGTAGTCGCGCCGGAACTGTTCATCGGGCGCCAGCAGAAAGATCGCAGGGTCGCCGGCGTGACTGCCGAACGCGAGCAGCCCTGTCGCTTGCTGACCAGCGATGATCCCCATAACGGTCGCTGGCTGGTCTGCCACAGCCTCCACTGCGCGCCGTGTGCCGAACTCACAGTACTGCCCAGGGTTGAGGACGATGGTCGAGTCGCCTTCGAGCATATTTCCGCAGTAGGGCACCATCTGGAAACCTGGCTGAGCTGGATTCAGCTGCATGAACGGAATGCTGAGCTGGAATCGGGTTGTGGTGTCGCTGCCCAGGAGCTTCCAATAAGTGACCTCACTGAACCAGTTCTGGTTGCGCTCGGCCACGGGCACCAACTGGAACCGGTTTCCCCAAGTGCTGACCGGGAACAGCTGCTCTTGTAGGTGGTCGCAGGCCGACTGGTCTTCGGGATAAAAAGAGCAGATGTGACTGCTGAACACGGACACCGGCTTATCTGAGGTGATCAAGGACCCTGTGAGGTCTGGTGGACTCGGGACCCCCGACGAGGTGATGAGCAGCACATCTTGTGCGTTCATCCTCACTTGGGCTTGTCCGCCTTGGTAGACAACCTCCTGGTTGCTGTCGGGCTCGATGTTGGCTCCCGGAGGCAACTGGACGGTCACGCGGTTTCGGTCGCTCGGAGACAATACGGCGATCATCGCCGGGCTCTCACCACGAATGTTGCCGAAGGGGTCTCTGACCTGATGGTAAGGCACTCCGATGAACTTATATTCGGTCCCCAGCGCGGTGGTAGGGAGGAGCAGGCTCGCGTCGTTCGTGAAGCTAAAATTGCAGCAGTATGGGCTAAACTGATAGACGACCACCGGGAAGTCTGTGCGGACTCGAAAGGCGTCCTTCCTGAGTGAGGACTGGTCGAATGGAGCAAGTCGCCGGGGCAAGAGGAAGGTCCCGATACCACCGGGTGGGATCTGGACACCATCGGCTACGGCGATGCCGCTTTGGACGACTTGCCCGTTGCTATCTTTGACCTCAGAGGAAATGGTCTGTGCCTGGTAGCGTCCTTGGATTTCAGGGATCGGCGGGACCTGGATGACGCGGTTCGCGACGAGGGCTGCGGGTCCGCCATCAGGGCTGTCGATGGTGACGGTGATGGTGTCTGCGTTCGAGGTGTTTGCGATCACGAGGCCAACAGGAGAGTCATTTGTTGTCCCGTCAGGCTGCCCGTCAAAGTTCTCGTCACGGGGGTCGAAGGCCGAGTTGGGGAGATCCACCGCGAGGTAGTCACATCCCAGATAGCTCGCGCTGCGGGCCGCGAACGCGCACGCTTGGCTAATGCATTCTCCCTGAAAGCACTGACCACTGTTGGCGCACGCCTCCTGAGGCACCCAATTGTCATTATCGCAGATGGCTGGACGACCATCTCCCAGGCAGGTTCTTTCGCCCGCGACACACCCGAGAGGATCGGGCACACAGCCTCCAGAGACGCATACGTGATCGTCATCGCAGGCGTTGAGCGCCCAGCGACCTTCTGCTCGACACCGTTCTTCTACGGCGGCGCCCTCTTGGGGACATCGGGTCTCGCCTGGCACGCATTCGTTTGAACGGATGTCTGCGGTCATGCCGCCGTCCGAGACGACGATGGCGTCTAAGGTGACCCCGCCTCCATCCAGAGAGACGTTAACGCCTCGGTCCATCGGGTTGTCACCTCGACGAGAGAGGTCGAGTGAGATCACATCGCTTGTACCCGAATCGCCATCGCAGGCGACGAGACTAGCGGCCAGAGTGATCAGGGAGACTGTCTTAATTAAGGTACGAATCACGAGGACATCCTGGGGCGCGTCAATAAAGGCACGGAATCATAATGGAAAGCTCTCATCTTTGTCGCCTTTTATCTGTTTTCTCGATGACGAGCAGGCATAGAGTCGGCGTTAAATCCCGGTGCCGAGCCTGGAAGAAGTGAGGGGTTACCGGTAAGGTGGCGACGTTCGTTGCCGAATTAATTTGAGGATGGAGTGTCCCCATGCTGAACCGAATCACGCTTGTGCTCATCTCTTCCGCCGCGCTCTGCCTGCTCGGCTGTGACGACGGCGATAATGGCGATGATGG
>CALELH010000737.1 GCA_937902595.1 uncultured Myxococcales bacterium | reverse complement strand
CTCGCCGTTCCGATCCTGCTTCTCATCATGGTCTGCGTCCTGATCGCGTGGTGGTCAACTTCACCCGAGCCCACCACACCCAGCCCAGACCGATCCCGAAACGCGTCCATATCGAAGAACCTTGAGGTGACAAAGAGGCCGACAGCAACGCCACCGAAAGCGACCCCGCCGTCGGCGGCCACGACCCCACCCAAGCAGGACAGCGCCACCTTATCCAGTGAGCTACCGAGCGAGCCGACCTATAAGGCTGAGGCTGGGCCCGCTGGCTGGATCTACTCCGGCGCGAGCGACGATGACGCCTTCGCGGGATTCGTTCTCGATCTAGTCCTTGGTCCACAGACGCCTGATCGACGAGAGAGCTGGTCGAAGCTGCCCGAGAGCGTGAGGTATTGGCTAAGTCTCCACTTTGAGTCCATGCGTCCTACCGCCGGTACGGCCAAGATGCAGATCGGTTTGAGTTCGCTAGGGACGATGAGGAGAAGGCTTAAGGGGCCCATGGTCCTCCCCCGTCTCGGCACAATTTGGTCGAGTCCATCACATGGTGTCATCTTCGAGAGTGTGAACTGTCGTCAACTGCGCGCTGGTGACGTACTGGTCACAGCCAAGTGGTCCGTGAGAGGCTACGGGAAGAATGACTGTGAACGGGCAGCCTGTGCGGACGCCCTGGCACGAATCCTGAAACAAGGTACTCGAATGGCGGAAGAGGTCCGCTTGAAGTTGAACGTTGAACGTAGTGAGAGCGACAGTGGGAAGACAAAGCCTACCCTGGCTAATTGCACTATTAAGCCTTAGCGCTGTCCCAGCGCACGCGAAGACACCTACGCCCTGCAACACCGAGACCTTGAGTACATCGGTCGCGTCACTACGTGACACGCTGTCCAGCACAGACGATCGCGATCGCTTGAGAGAGATCGCCGCTCAAATCGAGTCGCTTCTGGATTCAGAGAGAGAGCGAGCAAACAGCATCTGCCTGGCGTATCTGGCTGGATCTGCCTACTTCGTCCTTTCGAGTGGTCGGTCGAGGCAGAAAGGCGACGCCTTTCACGCCGTCCGTCTCTTCCTGAGGGCCCAGAGTATGGATCCAGAGCGAATGTCGACCCGACAGCCAAGGATGAGACTTCGCGCATCCTGGTCACGACTTGGTAAAGCGCGCGGCTGGCTCAGAGGGCGTGCCCTTGTCGAGGTGAAGACGCCGCCGCTTCCAGATGGTCATCAACTCATCCTCGCGCCGCCCAAGAATCCCGATGTTTGTCCGCACTGTGATGGCGTCTTTGCGCTGAATGGATCCGCGACCCTATCCATAAGACCAGGCACGTACAGGCTGGGCCATCGTAGCCCGTGTGGTGTCCGCTTCGCCGACGAGCTCATCGTCGTTGGAGGAGGGCTCATCGGCGCTCCTAAGAGGCCCGCATGTCCAGTGTCATTACGTGTCCTTGACGGCGAGAACCCCGTCTCCGGAGTTCAGCTCGTGAACGCAGAGGGCGTGTCGGTGCCCGCCGCCTCGGTCACCACGGAGACGGGCACTCTAAACATCAAGGCTCGCGGGTACGAAGACACCGCCTGGACGCCCTCGACGGACCAAGAGAAACAGACGATCTCCATGACACGCTGTGTGGTGAGGCTCGTGGTCGAGACGACGCCCGCGAAGACCAGTATAGATCCTGGAGAACGCCGCACATGGGGTCGTCGCGTCCTTCGGCTCTCCTATCCCGGACACGCGTCCATCGAGCGCGAGGTCATGGTTCCACGACCCGATCAATGTAACGACGGCAACATCCACAAGGTCAACCTGAGCCTCCCCCGCGCGGTGTCCGTGCGCGCGACAGGTCCCGACGGAGCCGCCGTCACACCGAGTCGCCTAGTGGTCGACGGTGAGCCCGCAGAGATTCTCGGGTTTCACAGGCGACCAGGTCAGTACACCTACGCGGCTCTACACTCTGAACATGGGCCCGTGAGCGGTGTACTTGCGATTCCTGCCTGTCTCACAACTGAATGCCCTCCAGTCGTGCTGAATCTGTCCTTTAGACCCGACGGTTCTGGCGCTGGCGATGAATGGGACACAGGGCGAATATTGACGGTGACAGGCAGCAGCTTGGTGACGGGCGGTCTCGTCATGGGTCTCGTAGCGATGAGTAAGCAAGCGGATCTCGACGAGTACACAAACAAGCGGGAAGAGAACCGGCCTATCGCTCCCCTCATTGACGCCAGAGATGAAGCAGCGATGGCCGCCGACAGTCTGTTTGTTCTCGGAGGTGTCACGCTCACGAGCGCTCTACTTTGGCATTGGTTGGGAGGAGACGAATGAAGCGCCTTCTCCTCATCGCTCTACTGTTCTCAAGCGGATGTACCCAGCTCTTAGAGAGTACGCCGCCGGAATGTGCCGACAGTCTAGAGTGCCCGATCGATGAGTTCTGTGTTGATGGTACCTGCGTCTACGAGGCTCCAACGGTTGTGACCGATGCGTCTGCAGACACAAGCCACGATGCCGGAGCGCTGTCCGATCTATCCGTCGCCCCCAACCGAGCCCCCCACTATCCTGATGAGCGCTGTTTTGAAGGTAGCAACGGGGCCGTGATTGGCACGACGGCCTCCAACGAGATCCCGAGAGGATACTGCTCCAAATGGGGGATCCTATGGACCGAGTCCGAATCAGGTCATCAGACTCTCGTCATCAATGACGGTCCCGACGACCAAAGCCCGACGCGACTACCTCGAATAAGTGGACGTGTCGAGATCGCGAAGAGCGAGGTCCTTGTCGCCCGTTTCAACGAGATAGAGCAGGCAATCAATATCTGGCGGCATCACCTCACGACTGGCGTCGGAGAGTTCATAAAGCCGAGTTCCCGAGACCAAAGTCGTCCGAGCCGAGGCCTAGACTTTACCGCCTTTACCGAACGCGATAGCGCTGGAAAAGAGGCCGTACTCGTCCACTTTGATGATGGCACGATACAGTCCTGCGCCGTCGAAGGCAGGCACCAATCCGGCGTCATCGCCGGGGACACATGGGTCGCTTGGATCGAGTACCGGGCGGCCATCCGAACGGGTCGAGTCGTGATCGCACCTGCGGCCAATTGCGCCGCGCCTAACCTCAGACGAGAACGCGTCCTTTTGGGTGCTATCCCTCGCGGCGAAGGCCTCTATCGAGCGGGAGAGGAGCTGGTCTGGCTGATGCGACCTCGGAGTGGTCCCAATGAGTTGCGTAGATGGATGCATCGTCGTCGAGGAGCAGAGCCTGAGACCCATCCGTTGGATACCCAGCGAGGAAATCCTGTGGAGATTGAGTCCCGGGGTGATTGGGTCTCTATCGTACATTATCGCGACCTCTCGCCGCGGTTCGTCTTGGAGGTCGTCAACTTGGCTCGGAGTCGCACCTTGCCCATCTCAACGACGGGGAATGTGCATCAACCAATATTGACTGAAAACTACGTGATCTGGGCTCAAGGCGGCGGTGCGACTGGCTGGGAGGTGAGATATGAAGCTCTTGAATAGACTCCTTCCCTTGGTGATGGGCCTCACTTTGGCGGGCTGCAGCGCCGAAGAGATGAGCAGTTTCGGCCTCGGTGGCTGCCAAAATATGACCCCTGAGGGCTGCCTAGACAGTCAAGAAGATGCATG
>CALELH010000736.1 GCA_937902595.1 uncultured Myxococcales bacterium | reverse complement strand
TGTGTATGGGCCGCTCTGTGCTGAGGGGCACCCGCACGCACATCGTCCGCGCCAAGATCCCTTTGGCGTTCCGTGATCAAGAAGGCCTCAGCTTCCTGAAGTGTATCAAAATAGTGATGTCGTAAGCTCGGTCGCCAAGACTGAAAGATGCGATCCAAGATGCGGGTAAATGGGCTGACTCCGCAGGCAGCGACCACAACCTCGATGTCCTCTTCAGTGAACAAACGCGCCACAATCGGGCGCGCGCCGCGAGTCACTCCTTCAAGAGCGGATAAATCCGAACAAATGTACAGTCGGCGGTGGTGCTCGAGGAGCTGGTGCTGATCGACGAGTCTCCGGAGCGCCTCAGCCTCAGCTCTGGCGTCCTCTACACGTGCATAGCCGATTTTCCTTTGAAATATTATCCCGTGATTGAGGAGGCACTGTTCGACCCTATATCGCCCATCGGTCGCAGCATAACCGTAATCCTCGCCTGAAAGTCGTCGAGAATCATCCCCCATGCTCCCAGCATGGCACACGAATTAGCTCACCGGTAGTGGCAGCTTGGGTTTACCCATTGGGTTCATCCCCAAAATAAGTCGAGAGATGAGTCCTTAGGGGGCAACTGCTGGTCAGTACCTACTGACTGCACGGTGTCGGGTCGAGACGACCATCTTCTGCGACTCCCCAACAGCTGATCAGTCCGTTGTCAGATACCGCGCAAGAGTGGAGCTGATTGGCATCAACTTGAGTAAAGGTTCCGTCCGGAGAGTTCGTCCTGTCTAGGCTGTTGCTCCCGAAGCAACGTACCTGTCCCTCAGTCGTCAAACCACAGCTGTGGACTGTCCCACCGATGATATGCTGGTAGGTACCCTCAGGCGGCTGGTCTTGTCCCTGGCTATTGCTCCCCCAGCAGCGCCCCTCACCGGTGGTCGTCACGGCACACGTGATATAGTGGCCAGCGTTCAGAGTTGCGTAATCGCCCTCGGGAACCGTCGTCGGTGTTGGCGCACCTCGGAAGCCATCTGCAAGGCCCCAGCAGCGCGCCTTGGCCTCGTCATCGATGGCACATGCGTGCCGACCGCCCCCTGTGCTCACCAAGGCGTAGTGACCATCCGGAGGTGTCGCCTGCCCTTCATCATTCTTGCCCCAGCAACGAATATTGTTCTCTGCCTCATCGGTCAGCCCGCAGCAATTACCCAGACCACAGCTGATGGACTCGAATGTGGCCTCAGGGGGGGCTGTGGCCCCATCCCCCGAAGAGCCCCAGCAGATGATGTCTCCATTTTGTCGTAGGGCACAGGAGTGACGATATCCTGCCGACACCTCGACGAAGTCATCACCGTCGGGCGCATCCAAGAGACCAAAGCTACTGCTTCCCCAGCACCGAATACTGCCATCCTTTCTCAGACCGCAGGCGTGGTCGCGACCAACGGTCACAGTCGACCAACATCCAGCCGAGGCCTGAGTGTCATCGGCGTCTTGATTATTGCCCACGTAGCCAGCCGGCTTCTCACAGGCCATCGTAGATTCATTTGGATCACCAGATTCGTCTCCATCCATATCTCGATACCAAAGCGTCTCAGGGTTTACGTTTTGGTCTGCGTCATCACAATCGTCGCTGTTCGAGACATAAGGCCAATAGGATTGACAGCCCATCGTCGTAACGCCTGGGTCGCCATAGGCGTCGGAGTCAGCATCCATATAGAGTGGAATCGCGTCCTCTGCCCCTAAATGAATCTGCCCATCACAGTTACGATCAACAGCATCACAGACCTCTCCGGCCTCCGGAGAGATCGAGCTGTCTCTATCATCGCAATCGAGACCACCGCATGAGGTGTTCTGAACACCATCTTCATCCTGGTCACAAATCTCTGTGGTCGCGCCTGCTCCGGGACCACCTCGATATGGTGCGGGCTCCACTTCATCTTCCAGGAGCTCCTCGATGCGGGCCTCTATGGCCGCCTCCTGATTCGCCCCGTAGGTGCTGTCGATGCGCATCTCTCGATCGATCAGCACTAAGAACGGTAGGGAGCCGCTGTATGCATCGCTGGTTTGGAACGCCCCATAAGCCGCGCCGTCATCCTGACGGACAACCGGAAACGAGATGCCATAAAGACTCGCCCAGTCCGTGACGAGCTCAAGGTCGGCCGGGCTGCCCGGTCGGTTCCCTTCGGTGAGCAGGTGAATGAACATCACCCCTTGCTCTCTATGCGCAGTCCAAGCCACTTGAGCGGTCTCGGCGGTCCGGCGACACGGCATGCACCAGCCAGCGGAGAAGTCGAGGAGGACGATATACCCGAAGAATTGATAGAGCTGGATAACGTCTTCAAACTGGTCTGTCAGTGAGAGGTCTGCGAGTCGATTCCCGACCTCCCAACCGTCGGCATAGACTCCTTGGGCGTGCCCGCTCAAATCAGGCCAGGTTTCACTCTCAAAGTCCCAGCTGAATCGGTCCGCTGGGTCTGTGCCTCCAGCTCTCTCATCAGCATCGGTAAAACCGTCTCCGTCGCTATCGGTACTGATCGGGTCTGTGCCCGCTTCAACCTCGGCGCCGTCACTCAGCCCGTCGCCATCGCTGTCAGCGACCAGCGGGTTACTCCCCAGCGAGAATTCTTGCCCATCGAGCAGGCCATCTCCATCAGTATCAGGGTTCATCGGATCAGTACCCACGATGCCCTCTGAGATGTCGCCGAGGCCGTCCTCATCAGAATCAGCGCCGATATCGACAGCCATATCTACAGTGGCGTCGATAGACGCGTCACCCACATTAACGACTGTCCCTGATCCTTCATCGCTTGAGCTACACCCAAGGACGATGAGCACCCAAGCAACCCCCAACCACTTCATGATAACGACCTCCTAAGAGACGCTACCACGATTAAGTCATCCCAGATCTCTGAAATGAGAGAGATGCCAAAGTGATGAAAAAGGGGATCAGTTGGCCAGCGACGCTCCTCGGCCCCGAAGAGCATCCTCAACGGGACCGCGCTCGAGGTGCACAAGGTGAACCAGCAAATCACCCGGCCGTGCCCAATCGAGACCCTTGGCGAGGGCATCGACCTCCGATTCGGCGCGCTCTACCACCTCAGAGTCAAGCCCGGAACCAAGCAACTCTTCACCCATAATTCGAGCCATTTGGGATGGAGTACGACCTCGATGATAGGCCTGAGGAAGATCTCTGAGGTAGACCCTTTGGGGAGAGAACCGCGCCACCACTCGAGCTAACTCCCGAAGATCCTCCTCTGTTCGATCTCCGGCTTGCGCCATACACACGCTCAGGCGCCCCTCTCCCTCGCGCAGCCCATTCGCCATCTCCAATACAGCGTTCGCGCCGTGAGGGTTATGACCAAAATCTAGGAGAACGTTTACGCCGTCCACCTGAGTCAATTGCCCACGGCCAGGGTTGTCATCCCACTTCGCGCCAAAGTCAGCCAGGGCGAAGCGGATGGATTCAAGATCAGCTCCAGCTGACCAGGCGAGCGCGACGGCTCCGAGCGCGTTGCTGATGTCGTGTCGAGCGACACCACCACGCGCGATGGGCATTCGATTGACGATGATGATCTCGTGTAACGCGAGGCCGTCAGCGAACACCAGGGTGTCACCGTCCAAGAAGACGGCGACTCCGCCAGCGTCTACATGCTCTACGAGTCTTTGATCACCATCTATACTCGTCAGAATGTTCCGCCCTGATACGTCATCGGCGAAGCGGCTGGTGTATGGGTCATCAAGATTGATCACCCGATAGCCATCCGGTCCGACTGCGCTGTAGACGAGGCCCTTAACATCGGCCATCTCGCCCAGTTCGAAGATGCCGAACTCCCCAAGATGGTCCGTCGAAACATTGGTCACCAACGCTGCGTCGCAAGAGCCTACACCGAGCCCTCGTCGAAGGATCCCACCACGAGCTGTCTCCAAGACGGCTGCTTCCACCTGAGGATGCCGCAAGACCGCGCGGGCCGCGCCGGGCCCAGTCCAATCACCATGGTCGACTAGCTCACCATTGACGCTGATGCCATCTGTGGAGCTATTGCCCACGACGAACCCAGACTCTTGAAGCATCCGAGCGACGAGGCGAGCGGTCGTTGTCTTACCGTTCGTACCGGTAATTAAGACCACCGGGAGTCCTCTCAGACTTCCCCATTCGACCTCTGATGTCTCCGGTAAGACGCTCCGTGGCCAGGTTCGAGAAAACCGCCCATATCCTATGGACACTTCATCGTCATCCCAGAGAAAGGGCAGCTCTCGCCGTTCCGCCTCCGCCTGAAGTGCGAGTAGCGCTGCGGACCTCTCACCTGCATAGATCCCGGTGATGTCCGCCATCACCTGGTCAATGCTAGGCCCCTCGAGTCCAGCGCAACGTGCCTCTGCTGTATGAACAGCCCACTCGTTCGCGTCGACGGCAGCATAGAGTGCGTCGATGGGCGCCGCACAGACCAGCGCGACCCCATCGATATATCTACGAGCCTCCTGCGGGATGAGTGAGAACGGTAATCGCTCACCGATCTGGTCTATGGCGGCCATCCAATGCTTCAGAAAGATCTCTGGAGCATCCGACGGCTCGAAGCACACTTCCGCTATCACCCCTGGCCCAGCCATCTGAAGGTTGGGTCCCGTGAGCCTTCGTGAGTCGTCGAGACGCATCAGTCTGACAGCTCTCTTGCTAGTCGGACACCACGCTCATCAGCGATGAGCTCAGTGTCCATGCTGAAGACATCAGACTCGAACTTCAGGGGTGTTTCGATGGAGGTGTCAGGGGCAAGACTCTGCTCCTGCTCACCCTCGCAGACATCCTTGAACTGACTAATCTGTGCCCAGCACCGTGGGATATTATCCCCTAGAATGAGAACAAGATCACCACGGCTGCCGCACCTCAACGCGTGCGCCACCGACTCTTGCTCATCGATGACAGTCGTTATCTTGTCCCCGTCGAACCCAGAGGCGATCAGACCTCGACGTAAGAGAGTCACGATCTCGTCACGATCACGGCCCCGTAGGCTATCGTCTCGGCGAACGATGATGTGATCAAAGGGGCCCGCGGCCGCAATTTCGGCGATCTCCAGGACATCTTCATCACGACGATCACCGGGCGCAGACAGAACACAGATACGCTCTCCGTTCACATCCAGCCGCTTAACTAAATCGATCATGCAGCGTACAGCGGCAGGGTTGTGTGCGTAGTCTAGAATCACCTTGAAGGGCAGGTCGTTGAATACATTCAAGCGGCCAGGGACCTGAAAGAATGATGTGTCAAAAGTGCGAAGCCCCTGACGAATATTCTTGAGCTTGATCCCTTGAGCGTACGCGACCACCGCTGCGGCCATCGCGTTTTGGACGTTGTGCATCGCTTTGCCGTCCAGAGTGGCTGGGATGAGGTGCGTCCAGAGAAGAGGGATGTGCGAGCGATCATCATAGATCGTGATCATATGCCCGTTGATCCCCTCTTCCAGCACCGCCGCGAGTCCACCGGCTCGAATGTGCTGTCGTACCAAATCATTCTGGGGGTTCATCGTGAAATACGCGATCCGCTTTGCGTCGGTGTGATCAGCCATCTTGAGGCAGTTGATGTCATCTGCATTAAGCACCGCGCAATCACGAGCGACCTCTACGACCACCCGCTTGACCTCGGCCAGCTCTTCCACTGTGTTGATGCCCTTTAAACCGAGGTGGTCGTTACTCACGTTCAAAACGACACCCACGTCGCAAGTTCGATACCCTAGACCAGCGCGTAGAAGACCACCTCGAGCGGTCTCAATGACCGCCGTATCCACGCTCGGATCGCGGAGCACCATCCGTGCGGCCATTGGGCCAGTCATGTCCCCTTCCACGGTCCTCACCCCGTCGATGTACACGCCGTCAGTGGACGCCAAGCCGACGGTACCACCCGACATCTTGTGAATGTGAGCGACCATGCGGGACGTCGTGGTCTTCCCGTTGGTTCCAGTAATCGCTGCGATGGGGATCCTAGATGGAGTGTTCGGAGGGAAAAGCATATCCATCACGGGCGTCGCGACATCGCGCGGCGTCCCCTCTGTTGGCGCGACGTGCATGCGAAAACCTGGCGCTGCGTTGATCTCGCAGATTGCGCCGCCAATCTCTCGGTAGGACCGAGTTACGTCGGGCGTAATGAAGTCGACACCCGCGACATCGAGACCAATGGCTTTCGCCGCGCGCATAGCCATCTCTCTGTTATCAGGGTGAACTTCATCCGTCATGTCTACAGCTGTGCCACCGGTCGACAAGTTCCCGGTCGAACGTAGATAAAAGGTCTCTCCATCCTCGAGCACAGTGTCGAGGCTGTACCCGGCGACCTCAAGCAGTCGAGTCGACTGATGATCGACCTCAATCCTGGTCAACACCTTCTCATGGCCGATACCTCGTCGGGGATCACTATTGACGGTGTCCACCAACGCTTGGATGGTGCTGACTCCATCACCGACGACATGACCTGGCACTCGCTTAGACACGGCGACCAGCTCACCATTGATGACTAACATTCGGTGATCAAAGCCTTTGATCATCGTCTCCACTACGAGGGTTCTAGCGTGCTGCTTTGCCACCTCGACAGCGGTCTCAACCTGCTCTTCGCTCTCGATGTTCAGGGTCACACCACGGCCATGGTTACCGTTGTATGGCTTAACCACTACCGGATAGCCGATCCGCCGTGCGCTCTTGATCGCTTGACGCGTGTTACGAACCAACTCCTGCTGGGGCACTGGCAGACCTAGGTCTGCGAGGATCTTGTGGGTCTCCTCTTTGTCTGAGGCGATATCTACAGAGATGTGTCGCGTCTGCGAGGTGATGGTCGCCTGCACGCGCTGCTGATGCTTGCCATGCCCGAACTGCACCAGGGAATAATCGTTGAGACGAATCCAGGGGATGTCCCGCGCCTCAGCGGCCGCAACTAGGGACGCTGTGGACGGACCAAACTGTCGCCGCTGCGCGAACGAGATCAGGTCCTCGAGCTCCTCGGAGAAGTTGAAGTCCTCCTCGGCCTCAATATCGATGGGCATGTCGGCCGGAATGAGCGTATGCAGAAATCGGAGGGCTAAGGTACCTGCAGCTAAACCTACGCGCTCTTCCTCGTAGGAATACACGACGTGGTACTCACCTTCCTTCTCCGTTGATCGAGTTTTCCCAAAGGTGACCTTCGCGCCAGCCAGCTGCTGCAACTCGATGGCCACATGCTCGAGGATGTGACCAAACCAAGTCCCATCATCCTCGTTCACCCTGCGCAAGAACCCACCAGGTTCGCCGTAGGAGCAGGTGTGCTCATAAAGACTAGGAAGAGCATCGACTAGACGCTCTCCAAACCCCGGAATCTTTCCAGAGGGATACTGCTCAAGTTCACCCAAATCGACCGTCAGTCGAATCACAGGGAAATGGGCATAAAGGTTAGGACCTCGGTAAACACGCGTCTCATTGATTCTCATGGCTCAGCCCCCTTTCAAGGACAAATTGGTTTAGGCCACGCCTGGCGGAGTCGCTTCGAAATTCCTCAAATCGAAGCGTCCCCCCTCAGGTAAAATATGTAGTTTCACATTGGTGATGCATAAGGGATCTCCCTCACCAGCATCGGACACAGAGGTGTGCTGTACGGCAGACACATCAACGACTGTAACTGTCCCCGTCCCCTCAACATGCACGACGTTGTCAGGCGAGATAAACGCGGCTGTGTTCTCGTCGATACCGATCCCCATAGCGAATGGGTTGTAGCTCAGCGCAGCGAGGAGTCGACCAAGGCGATCGCGCTCACGGAAATGCTGATCGATGACAAAACGATTGGTCAAACCTAAGCCGGGGCTGAGGGAGACCATGCCAGCGCGGGGCGTACCACCGGTAGAGCCGTACGCGATCATATGCTCGGGAAGAATGGCCGCTCCCGCCGATGTTCCACCCACTGGAATGCCCATCGCGTTCAGGCGACGTATACCCTGAGCGACGCGCGTACCACCTAGGATCCCGGAGATGCGTAGCTGGTTCCCGCCGGTGAAGAAGATCCCGGTCGCGGCCTGAAGTATCTCGTACCAATCATCACGATTTGCGTCGGCTCGTTCAGCATAAGGCAGCGCCTTACAATGTCCCGCGCCGAGCTCTCGGAAGATGCCTTCGTATCGGGAACCAGTGTCATCGAGCTGTGATGCGGTCGGAATAACGACGATGCGCGCATCTTCGCCGCCCGAGATCTCAATGAACCGCCTCAAGATCGTCGGCTCATGTAACTTATCTTCGGAGCCACCGATGGGGACAATCCACCCGCGCTCTTGATGCTCTTTTGTCGGAGAGGGACTCATGAATCAGCCTTTCTGGAACCTTCGAAATTTCCACGGCGCACGATGTCACCGTCGCGGACAACCCACTGACCCGCACACATGACGTACCGAACTTGACCTTCGGGATCTAAGGCCACGAGGTCCGCATCCGCGCCTGGACTCAAGTGCCCCTTATCGGGGAGACGCAGCGTCCGAGCGATGTTGCTAGTAAATATAGGAGCAAATGTCTCAAGTTGATGACCCATGTGAAGCAGGCTCTGGATCGTCTCGACCAATACATCGGACCGACCGACATCCATACTCAGAAGCTCACCGTCTTCGTCAAAGACAGGGAGGCAGCCACCCCCATCAGAGCTACAAGTGATTCGGTCGATGGGATGGCCCTCTAGGAGCCAGCGATCGATGGCGGCCGCCGCTAAAAGTCCATCGCCCGCGTCGGGAAACGCCGTCACATCCACGGTCACTCCACGTTGAACGAGGGCCTGGGACGCCTCGAAAAGGTCAACGCGACGATTCACGTGAGTTGGGTGATACACCCTGGCCGGAATCTCGGCGGTGTCGAGAGCCTCTTCGAGCAATTGGAACTGCCTGGGACCATCGCCCATGTGCAAGTGAAGAACCCCTGCCTTCCCGCTCATCAATCCAGCAGTGTACGCATCGGAGGCGACGCGAAGAAGCTCCGCTAAGGTAAGCTGAGAAGAGCGATGATCGCTCAAAGCGAGCTCTCCGACCCCGATAATCGGGTCCACAAAGACGATGTCGTCTCTGATGGATCCGGTCAGGGTAGGCACCGGATATTGGTAGCTTCCAGTATAGCAATAGGCCGACACCCCGAGCGCTCGAATCGCGAGAGTACTGGCGACTAGGTCGCGCATCGTTCGGGTCGTGCCATCGGTGCCCAATACCCCCACGCAGGTCGTAACCCCAGCCTTAGTGAGATGGCTGAGTTCAACGGGCGGGACGCGCGTCTCGGGACCAGCCTCGCCACCGCCGCCTGTCAAATGGACGTGGGCATCGATCAGCCCAGGCATTACGAATAGGCCATCCAGATCGATCTCTTCGTGAGGCAGACGTCGTGGCAACACAGGCAGATCGGTGTCGATGGCGGCCACGCCCCCTCCAACGATCAACAAGTCCCGACGCCCAAGAGATCTGGGCGCGAGAACTCGCGCGTTTCGCAGCACTGTTGTTTGTATTGTCGTTCCCACATTTACCTCTATTCAGAGGGGCGGGACTATAACCGAACAAAACTCACATAGTGTAAATAACTATCAATGATATTGTGACATTTATGTGACAGACCGAGAGGCGAAGCGGCTGCAGGGCAAATTTTCAAGGCCGCAGACATCGCTGAGACCTTGTTCTCAGGGTCATTCAGGACGTCAACTCTGAGCCCAGGGGCCTCGAATGGCGATGGTCACGTTCTCTGGACTCTGCATGTTGATGAAGAGATACCGGCCATCGGGGGAGAAGCATGCTCCAGTAAATTCAGCGCCAGCGTCGCTCTGATCTAGGAAATTGTTTCGATTCCGCGCGATGTCGTAGACCTGCCCCTGTCGATCCATGCCCCGAATATACTGGTGGGTGCACCCACCGCCGATGTCGTAGTTGTCTTCAGCGAGCAACAGATCTCGCCACGGCGTCATGGTGAGATTATCTGGACACGATAAGACAGAGCGATCGGCGACTTCGTATCGTAGAGTAGCGGTCCCTTCTTCGAGATGATCCGGATCTTGTTCATATTGGAAGATCTGGCCAGCCCGAAGCGCCCCGCCAAGACTCGCAACAAACCAGACCGAACGACCATCCCACGCGATACCTTCGGAGCGATTGAACACTGTGGCCCCTTGACTCGCAGCCTGGGCGCGGCAGCTCTCCTGGACCGCCAATGGATCGGCGACATCCACCCACCGCACCTTCCAAGAATGATTGTCCGACCAGAGTCGCTTGGGGGGGTTACCCTCAGCGCTCTTAGGATATGGCGAGCTATTGGGCACGTTGGGGATCACTAGAGCTTGGAGTCTGCCTTCACCGAAAGGGTCTCCCGGATCCTTAGGGAGATGACGGTAGAAGCAGCCATCAGCTCGGTCTTCAGTCATGTAGACCACGCCCGTCTTAGGGTCGAGAGCGATCGCCTCACGATGCAGGCGACCCCAACTGTCGATTCGGCGGGGAGCCATCAATTGGCTATCGCCTGGCTTCGTTAGAAACGCGTACCCATGTCTCTCGACCGTCGTCTCTTCACAGGTGATCCACCCGTCTGGGACCTTACCACCTGCACAGTTGATGGCCGTGCCCGCCAAGACAAACTGCGACTCAATGATGGACCGCGTCGCTCTCCCCTGCCCAAGATTGAGGTCTTGCGCCAAACGCTTTGGATCCAAGACAACGCGAACAACGCCTCCGAAGTACTCGGGGTCGTATCCCTCTTTAGGAACCCTATCCGCCCGATGGAAACCATGACGATAGCCATACTTCTTCAGGAAAGCGCGATCACCCAGTTCATGATTACGCAGGAGGATGTAGTGACCTTCGTCGTCCAAGAAACAGGCCATCCCGTCTGGCTGGTCGGGCATGATGTGACCATCGCTGAGCGTATCCCCTCCGCGGTGGATGATGACGAAGTCGAAACCAGCTGGGAGATCTAGTAACTGGCCAGGCCGCTCTACCAGCGGCCCGAACCCGGTTCGCGACTTAGAGCGCTCAGGTGCGCCCGGTCGCGTAGCCCCATCTCCCACGGACGAACGACGTACGCTTAGACCACACCCCTGCACGTAGAACTGGAGTGCGGCTAACGCCGTTACGCCAACGAACTCTCGACGCTTCATCCTCGACTCTTTTCTGCGATGTCCCCGCCCAGATGACCCGCCGTCCACATGCCCAAGAGGCTATGCTCCAGACCGTCACCCACTGCCGATACGCTACACCCACCTCTGATTACAAGATAGCGTTCACTTAGAGTTCGCCATGTTTTCATCTCGATCGGAGTCGATGACCTGCCAGGACCTGCACCAAAGAATGCCGATACCACCTATTTATGGCACCATCATCCAGTATGGAGAGAGCACCACTTATCTACCGGGCAGTTAGACAGCTCATTCGGCTAACGCTGCGGTTTTATTTTCGGCGTATCGAACTCACAGGGCTCGATAATGTCCCCAAAGATGGGGCTGTTTTGTTTTGTGGTAATCACCAAAACTCTCTCGTCGACGCCATGATGATCATCTGCTTTAGCGGCCGCGATGTTCGTTTTGCGGCTGCGGATGTGCTCTTCGAGAACACGATCCTCCGCTTCTTTCTGACCCGCCTGCAGGTCGTCCCTCTCCGACGACGTCAGGATCATGTAGGAAAAGAGGTCGACAACAGCTCAGCCTTTGACGCGCTGTTCGATGTACTCGGCCAAGGAGGCGCCATGGGCATCTTCCCCGAAGGCTTGAGCCATCGCGAGAGCGACCTCTCGCAATTTAAGACCGGACCAGCCCGACTGGCCATCGGCACGAAGGCAAACCACGCAGAGGTGCCCGTCTATATCGTGCCCTGCGGGCTACATTACTCCAGCCCAAACCGGTTTCGCACGTCGGTCCTGGTCCGCTTTGGTGTTCCGATGGAGATCACCGATGAGCGTGTCGGAGAGTGGCGTGGAGCTGAGCGAGAGACGGTGCGCATACAGACGGATGAGCTCGAGGCCGAGATTCGTTCACTCACGGTCACCGCAGATGACTGGGAGACGATTCGTCTGCTAGACGCTGCTCGGCGTCTGTACCAGCCGGACGACATCACGATGGCCGATCGCGTCGAGCTGGCGCAGCGCTTTAACGCTGTGTATCCGCTCGTTAAGAGCCAACCAGATATCCAGGCCTTCCTCGAACGCATTGAGCGGTACGTAGGGCTCTTGAATGACTTGAAGCTCAAGGACAGCGACGTGCGGAGCTTTAGTAGCCCCGCTAAGCGTATGTGGGCCGCGACCAGACTCAGCCTCGTCACTTCTCTGCTGACCATCCCAGCCCTCATCGGCGCGCCGCTCCATGCACCGATCCTCGCCTTCGTAAGCTGGGGAGGGCGAAAGTTCTCCCCAAGAGTCGACACCATCGCCACCACCAAAGTCGTGGCAGGCCTCCTCCTCACCCTCCTCGCCTACGGGCTGGTAACGACCTACGTCTTCTACCGGTGGGACGTGGAGACAGCCGTCTGGTGCGGCGCCGCGCTCCCCATCTCCGGATGGACATTCGTCGCCTGGATTTATCGGGTAAGGAGCCTCCTGAAGCTCTCGCGCTTGACGCTGACCGTCATGGTCGTCGGTCGAGGCCTACTCGGCCGGCTTGCGACGGAGAGAGCCGAGCTTGTTCAGGTCGTCGATGGCCTAGTGAGTCGCTATTTACCAGAGGACATGGGCCGTCTCTTCGCCCCAGTCGCCGATCGAGACGAGACCTAGCCGCGGAGCCGACGTGGCTCGCTCACGGGAGAGCCGACCGCGGCGCTGCCTAAAGGATCACGTCTCCCTGCGCACGATGGGGGCTTCGGTGTATGATCACTACAGCTTGGAGGCGTCCGTGACCCGAACTGCACTGCTCTCGTTAGGACTCTTGCTCACAGTCAGCTGCGCTGAGCCTGCGCAGCGAAGCGAAGTGGCCGCTCTCGACGCCACACCGCTGATGGACAGAGACACCACACTCGCCGATCTCTCTACGGGAGACACCTCTGCCTCTGACGCCGCGCCCCGAGACCTATCAATCCCTGACGCCGGCCCCCCTGCTTTCGCCCGCGTCAGGGCGCCCTGCTTCGATGGGGAGCCACTCGAGTCAGGCTTAACCCCCGCACCACACACATGCGTCGAGCTCTTCAATAGGGCTCGAGAGGAAGAGAGCGGCTGCTATCTGCTCAACGATGGTGCCGGAGGCGTTGAACCGAGCTACTGCTGGCATCGTCGCGTTCTGGTCTTCCTCGCCAATAACGAGGTGGACTCCGAGCCACACCCTGACGATACGGATGGGGACGGTGTCGTGGACCAAGGAGAGCTGCGAGGACAAAACTTCCCCGCGGACCCTTTGAACCAAAGCACTCCAGAGGTCAAAGCGCGCCTAACACGGGATATTCAGGCCTGGTTCGCGGCTGTCTCCTATGACGCACTCCATCTTGAGGTCGTCGACATCGTGACCCCCGTCGTAACCGATGACCAACCAGAACGTTGGTTTCGTCTACAGCAGGTCCGTCCAGGGTTTGCGCACTCCGATCTTTTCGGAGACTACTGCCGTCGCCGCGGCGGAATGACGAGCGCTGAGTGGCTGCGGTTCGACTACTTCGTAACCATCATCTCCCATGGCACGGAGATCAGCGGGTCTCAGTGGCGCATCGAAGAGCTCCCAATCGGAGAGACCTGCGAAGAGCTCTTCTCTCTGCCTCATAATTACGCCGTCGTTAAGAACTTCAGAACGTGGAACCGCCTCGGCACTCTCTTCCACGAGATTGGTCACGGACTCAATCGCGATCCGAGCGCCGAGCCCTCCATCGGCCACAGCGAGTCATTGCGTGCAGACACAGGGGAGTCGACGGAGTACGGAGACCGATCAGACGTAATGGGTGTCAGCAACACACGGGGGCATTTCTCGTTGCCTCAGAAGTTGTTCATGCGCTTTCTTCCTCCAAGCGCTGTCGACGACGTCCCAACGGACGCGCGGGTTCATCGAGCGACCATTCATCCCATCGAGAGGCCTGACCGCGAGATGAAAGGTCTGCGCGTCAGCGTTGAGGCGGGCCGCGCCTACTACGTGGAGATGCGGGCCGATATTGGGGACGATGTACGGATCCCTGATGTTCTGAAGGCGGGCGCCTTGATCAAGCGCGCCAACCGCGTCGAGCGAGCGAACAAGAGCTGGATCGTCGACCCAACTCCAGAGACACCGACAAATCGGAGTGACGACAGCGCGCTCCTCCCCCATCGAACCTATGCTGACCTGATGAATGGGCTATACATAAGCGCCCTTAGTCGAGACGATGAAGGCATCGACCTCGTCATCCGACGCGGCGAGGCGTCGATGGCACCGCCCACAATCACCGATGTCAGCATCGACGTTGAGGGTACGGCGCTCAGCGCCCACGTCGACGCGATGCCAGGCGACCCAAACGTCGACACTGAAGATCTCCTCTACTTCTGGAAGTTCGGAGCGCGCGACGCGCTCGTGTGGCCTGGAAACTATGCTGCCGGTCGCGATCTGGAGTTCGATCTGCCGAGCCCGGACATCGAGGTCTGGCTCCTCGTCTCAGATCAACGCGGTGGCGAGACCTGGCGGCAAGTGTGGCCGCCTGAGACCGCCGAGCCCCCAGACTGACTTAACAGCCAGGCTCGGTCACGGGTGGGTAGACAATGAGCTAACAGGCGCAACGGCTCTGCGGGGACCACACGCCAATTACTGTATTAAGCGCTTGATGACCTGCCGTGCACATCCGGAGAGGGAGGGCTCATTTTCGAAGCGACTCAACGCTTCTGCGCGTACTTGAGCCCCACGGGGAAACCCCTTGCGGATATGGGAGGCGACGGGGTCCGGAGAGCCCATACTCTGACAGAGTGACTCCAGTAGGAGTGGTAAACAGAGCTGCCGAACCTGTGGCTGTCCAACGAGCATGGCGGCGCGCTCACGCACGCCCAACTCCAGCTCGTCACGCACGCGTTCACAGCTACGGAGCGATCCCACTCTGCGGGCCAAGCGGCGAGCGCGAAAGAGGTCATCATGTGGTCGGTAGTACAGCGTCCAGCAATCCTCTTTATGTGCGCACTTGGAAAACTGCAGCCCCCCCTTCGCCCGCGCGAAAAGCTGCTCGCAATGTGCCGACGGATCCGGAAGACCGTGCTTGGTAGCCGCGACTTCGCATCGCGCCGTCGTCCATTCCATTCGCTTCTTGTCACCAGCCACGTCCGGCTCCGCCTCCGGCGTCGCATCATCAAGCCAGCCCTGGACCTTAGCTAAGGTAGGCAGTTGCTCGTCACGGGCCTTAACGCTCCGGAGAATGAATCGGTGGTAGAGGTCTGCCATCGACCAGCTCGTCTCTACGGCTCGCGGCTGCTCCTGATAGATCTCCCACACCGTCTTCGCGTCGTCGTACGTCGATAGATAAACGGAGCTGGGGGTTCCTAGACCTGGCTGCGTAAACGTCTCATCTAAATTCATCTCAGCCAGCCAAACAGCGAGGGAGTCGAACTCTGCC
Source organism: uncultured Myxococcales bacterium (assembly GCA_937902595.1). Classification (GTDB taxonomy): domain Bacteria; phylum Myxococcota_A; class Bradymonadia; order UBA7976; family UBA1532; genus UBA1532. Next base: position 45 of record CALELH010000736.1, on the reverse strand, counting down.
TGTGCCTTCGCCTTTGTCCTGAGATAAGCCAGAGACTCTTTGGCT
>CALELH010000735.1 GCA_937902595.1 uncultured Myxococcales bacterium | reverse complement strand
CGACTTTGAGCCTATACACGCCGAGGAGGTCTTTTACCTCTGGCTCGCTGGTCTCACCAGCGACGACGCCACCACGTACAAGCGTCGCCTGAGTGGAGAGGCGTTCAGCGCACAACTCTCGATGGTGAAGACCGTACTAGGGCTGCCCAAGTTAGCTCGTGCCGCCGTCGCAGCCTTTGAAGAACGACGAGGCAATGGGCGGGTGGCGAAGTTCTTGCGCATCGTTGGACGCAAGCCGGTGGAAGACTATTGGGACCTGGTCGCGAGGCGCAGTGAGCTGCGACGTGAAGTCCTAGACAGTTGGAACGAAGCGGGTATTGACGCGGTTGTGTGTCCACCGCATGCGACTCCGGCGATGGGACACCGCGAGTCGGCCGACTTCGCGTTCTCCGTCAGCTACATGTTTCGATATTCACTGCTCAATTATCCGGCTGGCGTGGTCCCGGTGACCAGAGCGCTTCCGTCGGATGTCACACCTGCGTCTCAGGACGCAGACCGAATCGATCGAAAGAAAGCGGGTATTGACGCCGACAGCGTTGGTCTACCCGTCGGAGTTCAGGTCGTCGCCCGACCCTACCGGGAAGACATCGCCCTCGCTGTGATGAAGTCCCTAGAACAGGGCATCGAGCGTGATGATAACTTTCCAATCACGCCCGTAGATCCCTTCGTCGTGGGTTAGGGTTCGGCCGTTTCAGCTTCGGCTGTCGCGAGCTCTTGGGGCGCATCATCTTCTTCTTCTTGGAGTTGACCGGCCAGCAGCCTCGCAAGCGGGCGCGTGTCGTCAAAACTGTCGAAGATTATTCTGAGAGCTGCGCAGATAGGCGTGGCGAGTAGCATACCTGGTATCCCCCAGAGCATCCCCCAGAACACGAGCCCCAAGAGGATAGTGATCGGGTGTAACTGTAGGGAATCACCCATCCACTTCGGCTCGAGGATGTTTCCGATGACGATCTGCACGACCGTCGGGAGCACAATGACCAGGCTAATGGTCATGGCCGTCGCGTTTGGATCGACGAGAACCAATGGAATGGGCATGAGGACCGCGACCACAGAGCCGACACTTGGGATGAAATTAAGGATGAAGGCCAAGATGCCGAAGACCACGGCCGATTGAATGTTGAGCGACCACAGGATCACGGCGGTCAGTACGCCCGTGGCGGCCGAGAGGACCACCTTCATGAACAGGTAGTTCTTGATGCGCCCTTCGATTTGAGGACGTAGCCCCTCGGATGCCTGCGGCCGTGTGCTGCCCTGTAGGAGGTATATTGCGAAGATCAGCACGAGGAACGTGTTTGAAAGAAGGGTCAGAATCGCGTCGGCCAGCTGAGCGACAGTACGTCCAAATGGGATGTTCTTAAGCTGCCCTTGAATCGTCTCTGCGCCGAGCGGTAAGCCTTGGGCCTGGAACCAGGCCACTAATCTACTCGAGAGTTCCGAGAGCCGAGACTGGTAAGCGTCTGCGTTTTGCGCGAGCTCTCGGACGGATGAGGTGACGAGACCAGCGACGGCCGTGACAGCCAGAAACCCGAGAAACAGAGCGGCCAGTACACCTGCCCATCGAGGAAAGCGACACCTCTTTACGAGGAGTTCAACGACAGGCTCAAGCGTATAGGTGAGTAGAATGGCGAGCACGAAAGGAATCATCACGGGCTTGAGCCAATGCAGCGCTGCTGCACCTAGAATCGACGCGATGATGGCCAGGCTAATAGTCTGTGCGCGACCGCTGTTGGCTGTACTCACGAAGTCTCCCACTCGATATGCGTTGACTCTGGGTACGCCGGGGCAGGCTATCAGTCAAGAGATAGGCGACTCAATAGATCCTTGAGGCGCGCTGATGCCTCGAGATGAGCGGCTTTGAAGCGATCGCTCTCGAGAACGCTGTCCCTAAACCGCCCTGGAGTTCCTCGCCACTCTCCATTGAGCATGACGCCCCAAAGCGCTCCAGAGGTGTCAGACATCGTGAGCGAACGCAGCGGGTCGGTGGCCGGCCAGCAGGCGGGGTGTTCGAGGTCCCAAACGGCTAAGTTCGCTCGATAGCCACTCTCGATCTTTCCAACCAGGAGTCGTGGATGCATCTCCCCGGGAGTGCCCCAAACCGTCGCCAAGAGCGACTCCGTCTTAGACATAGCCGCTCGAGTCGCGCGCCCTCCAGTACGGACTTGCTCAAGTGCGTCGGCGTTTTCTAGTGAGCCGCCCGCTAGGAAGCGCTGTCCTGCGGCGGACGCAGTGACCGCGTAGGCACCACCACTCGCCATAAGACGCAGCTCCTGCTGGACGCTCATGGTGTCATTACACGCACCACAGTCTGTGCCCAAGATGATCGGAGCACCCGCGGACCACCACTCCTCGACGGCCGCAGGGAAGCAAAACTGAACCTGAGAAAATGGGCAGTAGCCAAGAATGTTGCGCCCTGGTCGAAGGCGGTTGAGATCGGGGCGGTCGACGAAGAGTCCATGGACGAGGAGCGCGCCTCGACCTGCGTCGAGGACTCCTAGGCGATCGAGCCGTTCAATGGGAGAGCAGCCGTGTTGTTCGATGCTCCTCGTATATTCCTCCACCGACTGAGCGACGTGGCTATGAATGAAGAGCTCATGACGTTCGGCGAGATCGGCGACGCGTCTCCAGAGCGAATCACTGACTGTGTCTGTCGCGTGCGGTCCGGTGGCGGCCACCACGCCCGCCTCCGCATAAGTGCTGCTGGTCGCGATGGACTCCGTCGCGGCGAGTTGGGCGTCCAAGCTGTCGACGCCCGGACCATTCAGGTCCTGCAAGGTGGGGGCGATGACGCCCGTAAGCCCAACATCGATCAAGGCGTCCGCAACCGCCTCCGCGTGGTAATAGTGATCCCAAACGGTCCCCACGCCTGCCAGAAGACACTCGTAGGCCGCCATTCTACTGAACGCCCTCACGTCGTCTGCCGTGATCGAGGTCTCAAGACGAAAGTAGAGTTCCTCCACGATGTTCCCATCCATCGCGTCGAGCCCGATGCCTCTGAAGGCGCTCATTGATAAGTGGGTGTGTCCATTCACAAAGCTCGGCGTCAGCAGCCGCCCGCCGAGGTCCTCAAACTCGCAACCCTGAGGTAGATCATGCCTAGCTGTTCGCTGCACAGAGGTGATGACGCCTTCAGACACCGTGACTAACGCAGGGACGACCTCAAGCTCTTCGCCCGCGAGTACGACTCGATCGGAATAGAGCGATTTGGCAGTCATAGGATAATCACCTCTAAAGGGTTGGACCGGGCCGTTCAGTATGCACCAGGTTTACCTGTTTCGTCGATGATTTCGCGGCGAGGTCTATGAGTTAGCCCTAGCTGGTGAGCCAGCCACGAAACTCCATATGATTCATGACCTGCCCCGGAGTCGGCTCCGTCATATCCATGAATCGTTCCAGTTTGTGCTCATCTCCGGGTGGGTCCCAAGGGGGGGGAGGGGACCTCCAGGTCCCATCTTCATTCTTCATATGACGCCGGTCGCTCCCGAACTGGTCTCGGTATTGCTGAGCAGAAACAATCCGAAACTGGGGGCTCAAGTCCGGCGGCAGATCGATGAATCGTTCGAAGCTCTGAAAGAGCCACTCGCTCGCCGCGATAGGGAAGGCGAGCTTCGTGTCGAAATCCCAGATGT
>CALELH010000734.1 GCA_937902595.1 uncultured Myxococcales bacterium | reverse complement strand
GGTCTGTCGCCGTATAGATTCCGATCATGTCCTTCAGGAAGCCCGCATACTGGGCGTCGCCCTCAAGGGACTTTAGGGTCTCCGCGTTACGCTCTTTGACCCACGTGAGGGCCTTCTCAGACTCGATCTCCTCGAGCCAAGCAAAGGGATCATCCGCCGCCGAAGCTGGGCTGGCGAGTAATATGACGAGAGCGATAAGGGTTGTCTTCATTGGTCACCTATCTGATGAGTCAGCGGCGGTATTCATAACTGGACTGAAGGCGGGTGTCGATGGGGTCGGCCTTAGGAGATTAACCCAAATGCCATTGATCGCGCACCAGACCATTAATGATCGCCTGACCTCGATGACCCCACACAGGGTGCTCGAGGCGAGCTCGCTCATCGGCCAAGCGAATCGCGGCACCGGTCGTCGTCTCACCGCTGTCCCGCGCGAGGCGAAGAACCGTCTGGGTAACGACATAGACGCCCTCCTCCCAGTGGCGATTGAAGTGACGCATAATCGCTGGATCATCGGGCATCCAGCCATATTGCTCATTGGCGCAATTCACGATCCCCATTCGGTTCGCGACGAAGTCAGGGACATACAAGATGCCCCGCTCCGCGAGAGCGCGGCCATCTCGAGCAGAGTTGAGGAGCTGGTTGTTCGCGGCGCCACACACCATAGGCGTCTGTAAATGAGGGATAGACTCTGGCCCTAGGACTCCACCCAAGGCGTTGGGTGCGAGCACATCACAAGGCTCGTACAAGACGCTGTTGTCTCCACGATCAACGCAGCGAATCTCGACTCGGTCACTGGTGAATTCGGCGCGTACTTGGTCGCATCGTTCAGGTGAAATATCAGTAGCTAAGATCGATCCAACATCACGCTGAAGCAGCTCTCGGATCATGGCGGATCCGACATTTCCGATCCCTTGCATGACAATTCGCTTACCCGAGAGGGTGTCCCCCCACTTGAAGTGTCGAGCGGCCTCCATCGCGACCACGACGCCGCGAGCTGTCATCGGAGACGGGTTACCGGATCCACCCACGTCAGCGGATACACAGGTCGTATATCGCGTGTGCTCAAAGACGCTCATCATGTCCGTCGCTCGAGTCCCCGCGTCCTCCGCGCAGATATAAGCACCGCGCAACGAGGTCACGAAATCCCCATACTCTTGGTAAAGGCGAGAACGATACTCTGAGTCGTCGGCCGCTGCATCTGGAGATCGGGCGATGATCCCCTTACCTCCGCCCCACCAAATACCAGCTAGGGCGCTCTTTCGCGTCATCCCTTTAGCGAGCCGCAGACCGTCGCGAAGAAAGGACTCCACGGTTGGGTATCACCAGTATCGTAAGCCTCCCTGCCCTTGTCCTCGGCAGGTCTTATGGACGAAGGCACCAAACAAGGCGCCCGTGGTAGGGCCAACCGCCAAGAACACACCTTCGTGACTAGAAAAGTCTCGTGTGTCGCTCGCGATCAACGATCGGATCGGCTCCAACCGACTGTCCGAGGCACGCAGCTCACCCGTTTCGGCGTCGTAGACAAACCAAGCTCGCTCAACTCCTATGGACTTCAACAGATCGACGAAGGATCCCGGTGTCAGCTCAGGCTGAGGTAGATCGGACATATCGCCCCTAACTGCAGATATCTAAACACCGCGGCCAGCACCCAGGGAGGCCGCGAGAGCACGTCAATCTAACAGCAGAGCGTTCGTGGGACAATCACCGTGCCGTTTAGGGACGAAGGCAAGCGACGAAGAGGACGTCACCGTTATGCTCTAGAGGGCCAAAACCACTCACAAAACCTCGACTAATGCACCAGCGTTTTATGGCCGCATTACAGTCTGGGCCAATGTGTTGGTCGGTCCCATTACAAGGTCCATGCTGCTGAGTCAAAATCGAGTACCGCGTCTCGATCACCTCAACGGCTTCCGCCAAACAGACGACCTGCATATCCTCTGGTCCAAGCTCTACAGGACCAAAGCCCGTCAGCTGACCACGCCCACTACAGTAACGATGAATCGCCGCGTTGCATGGGCCCGAGATCGCCTCGTCGGGAGATTCACAGCCCTCATGATGCCGCCAGAGGACGTCGAATGGGACCACATGCGGCTCGACGCCGCTCACACATGTCACATACGCGTTGTCGCCATGGTTCTCGGCAGGGCCAAACCCAGTAGTTCCGCACTCCTGAGCACGACAGAACCGACTCATCGCAGCGTTACACTCAGAACCGATTCTCTGTCCGCTGCCATCACATGCAGCGTGATGGTTGACGAGGTCAGTGTACGTCGAGGGCACAATTCTGGCTCGGAAGCCGTTGTCTACCACGCCATCGCAGTCATCATCAGCGCCATTGCACAGCTCTCGAACCGGGTCGCCGGGGACGCACTCCCCTAATTGACCGCCCACACACTGAGCGCTTCTTTCACAGGCGCCGACGCCACACCGCACAGCGTCCACCTCTTCATCCGTCTGTCCATCGCAGTCATCATCCATGGAATTACAGACCTCTGCCGTGGGCTCGTCGGGGGCGCACGCGATGGTCTGCCCATCGGAACAGTTCTCTGTACTGACCATGCACATCCCTACACCACAGACGGAGTCACCGAGGTCCTCATCGATCTGAAGATCACAGTCGTCGTCCTGCCCATTACACGCCTCGAAGCTGTCAGGATGGATGGAGGGGTTGCCCTCATCGCAGTCGACCCGAGCACAGCTCTCATGTGTGCCGAAGCCATCACCATCCGTGTCGCTCGCGCTACATGCTGTAAGCGCCATGTCGGATCGGTCCATAAATGAGCCGTCTAGATGAGGCCTCGCGTCCAGACTCGCGCTCCCATCGAATAACGCCGAGCTGTCTTGGCCCCCATCACTGGCCCCCGACCTCTGGGCGTCTTGACCGTCGTCCGTCAGAGGATCGCTACAACCCATGGCAGAACAAGCCACAGCTAGAGAGAGCGAAAAGGCGATGATGGGCGCCCGCAATTGAGGATGTCTAAAACTCATTATGACCAGTGTGCCGTTTTTCTATGGCCACGACAATTTGTAGACCAGCCCACGACTCGTTTATTGCGGCCAGACTACCCATAGATGACGAGTAGAGAAGATCTATTAATCTCGGTAGACTATCAGCCTATGTACGGCTGCCGCACATTCTTACTTCTGGTCACAGTGGCCTGTTTCGGCTGCGCCGGTGAACAGGAAAGTAGCGGAGTTCCTCTCTCCGACGCGGGGACAATCGATGCCAATATTGAGACCGACGGCGTCATTGGTATCACGCCAGATCTTGGGCAAAACGTAGATGGCTCAATACCCCGGGCTTTCGTTCCTGTCCCTGCCGGCATGTATCGGCTGACTCAAAGCCAGCTTCGAAACATCATCGCTGATGTTTTCGGACCGGAGATCACCATACGGACCGAGCTAGAAGAGGACACCCAAATCCATGGGTTCGCGTCGATCGGCGGCAGCGAGCTTACGATCTCAGCTCTGGCCGTCGAGCAATTCGAGAGAGCGGCTCTCGAGGTCGCTGACCAGGTGTTCTCTGATCCAGACCGTCGCGCAGAGTGGTTCGCCTGCGATGTGCCGACAGAGGATCAGAGATGCCTGCGAGAAGGCTTAAGAGGCTTAGGTTATCGGCTGTGGCGACGGCCTATCTCCGAGGACGAACTCACTCGACTCACCGAGTTGAGCGCCATCCTGATGGACCAGCTCAGGGATGAATGGCTCGCGGTCCGGTATACGGTCAGCGCGCTGCTCCAAAGCCCTCACTTCCTCTTCCGCGTCGAGCGCGGCGAAGACGTCCCCGAGAGGCCAGGCCAGCTCAGATTCACTGACTATGAAATGGCGAGCCGACTCTCCTTTCTTTTCTGGAACCAGGGACCCGACCTCGATCTTCTCGAGCGCGCTGAACGTGGCGAGCTGAGTACCCTTGACGGGGTTCGTGCCGCCGCCGTTCGTCTCGCCGGCCATCCAAAGACTCGGTCTGGCAGCTTAGCCTTCTTTCGAGAGTACCTCCTCCTAGATCGATTGGATGCTCTCCAGAAAGACAGACAGCTTTTCCCCCTGATGTCCGATGCGCTAGGCGCTCAAATGCGAGAAGAGATCGAGCGGCTCATCGAGCGGGTTGTGTTCGATGAATCGGACGATGTTCACACGCTGCTCACAACGCGCCGAACAGAGATTAACGGTGCCCTCGCCTCCATCTATCAGGTACCGGGTGTGCGAGAGTGGACGGACTTCGAGTTTCCTGAGAACTCACCGCGTTCAGGGCTTCTCACCACGGCAGGTTTTCTGGCGATGAACGCTCACAGCACGGTCACGTCTCCAACGTTTCGCGGCAAGTACATACAGAACAAGATGTTCTGCTTTGACGTCCCGCCTCCGCCTCCGGGGGTCGTCGCCTCCTTAGAGTTGGTGGAGTCCGAAGGGCCCGTGACAACCCGAGAGAAGCTCGCCCAACATCGGGCAGACCCGAGCTGCGCTGGATGCCACATCTTCATGGACCCCTTAGGTCTGTCTCTAGAGAACTTCGATCCAATCGGGATGTGGCGTACCACAGAGAACGGACTCCCCATCGACGCGAGCGGTGAGCTCAACGGAGAGGCCTTCGTGGGGGGGAAAGCATTAGGTCATCTGGTCGCGCGTCAGCAGACCTTTGGTGAGTGCGTAACGCGGCAACTATACCGCCACACCATGGGACACCTCGAGACCCCCGGCGAAGAGGTCGCGGTGACCGCGCTTCAAGGACGATTCCGAGAGATGGATTTTCGCTTCGATCAACTCCTGATCGCTCTGGCGACGAGCGAAGCGTTCCGCAGACCGGGAGCCCCCGAATGATTGTCATCCCAAGAAAAGGACTCAATCGTCGCACAGTGCTCCGTGGTTTGGTCGGCGGCGCGATGGCGTCCGTTGGCCTTCCTGTGCTCGACGCGATGCTGAATGAAAATGGCACCGCCCTCGCCCAGGGTGCCCCTCTGCCGACCAGGTTCGTCCTCTGGTTTTGGGGAAACGGGATCCGTCGCGAGCATTGGATCCCCGATCAAACAGGACTCAACTGGCAGCCAAAGGCAGAGCTTGCCCCGCTAATAAATGCGGGACTGAGAGATGATCTCAATGTGGTGACCGGTCTCGACCTCAAGACCGCGACCCATCCTCATCATTCTGGAATGACGGGGGTTTTGAGCGGCGCGCGCTATCATCAGGTAGGCACTACGAGAGACACTATCGTCTCGACCTTTGCGCATCCCTCAGTCGATCAAATCGCCGCCGAACACTTCGAAGGACAGACGCCCTTCAGATCTATAGAGTTGGCCGTATGCCGCTTCCGTGGCACGGACGAAGGCACCACCTTTCAACACCTCTCGCACAATGGGATCAACGACGTAAATCCCTCTGAGTATAGCCCCGTGGTCGCCTACGAGCGGCTCTTTGGCCTCGGGCCGAGTGAGGGTGAGATAGATCTGGCTCGACGAAGCGTTCTCGATTCGGTGATGGGCCAAGTCCGCAGACTGCAGGGTACCGTTGGGCAGCGCGACCGGATGCGACTGGAACGGCACTTCGAGAGCATTCGAACCCTAGAGCAGCGCTTAGCGACAGGCCGGCCCGCCTGCGACCGCCCAGTGGCACCGGGGCAGTATAGGGATGTTGAAGGCAGAGAGCAGATCGCAGAGAAGAACGCCGCCATGTCAGAGATCATGGCCTACGCGCTCGCATGCGACCTGACCCGAGCGAGCAGCGTCATGTTCAGCTCCGCAGGTTCGGGTGTCGTCATGTGGCCAGCGGGCGCTCAGAACGGACTCCATCAGATCTGTCACGACGAGCCGAATCCCCAACCCATCGTACATGCATCCGTCACCTTCATGATGGAGCAGTTCGCTGTATTTTTGAACAGCCTGAAGGCCATGCAAGAAGGTGATGGGACCGTGCTCTCTAACTGCTCGATTCTTGCGACGACGGAGCTCTCCGAAGGCAACACTCACAGCAATGATGAGTTCCCTGTTTTGCTCGCCGGCCAGGGAGGTGGCCGACTGCGTACCGGCTTGCACGTACGCACCAACCGAGACAACGCCAGCAAAGCTGGGCTGACCGCGCTGAGAGGCGCAGGTCTACCGATGCCAAGCTTCGGCTACGATGCCGGCCGCGTCACCGATCCACTGGGAGAGATTCTGATAAGCTAGGCGACTCGACAGCCCGCTCGGCCCGTCGAGTCGACCCAAGCCAGATTAGTACTTCAGCAGATCTTCGAGAGCTGCGTGTACATGGGCCTCGTACGGCAAGGTCGCTCGCTCGAGGATCTTCGAGAAGCCAATGGGGATGTCTTTAGCCGCGACTCGCGCGATGGGCGCGTCAAGCCACTCGAAGACGTTCTGGGCCGTCCACGCCACGATCTCGGCCCCAAAGCCGTTCGTGATGTGATCTTCATGAACAACCAAGAGCCGCCCGGTCTTGCGGACTGACTCCGCCACAAGCTCCTGGTCCCATGGCCTGACGGTCCGGAGATCGATCACCTCGACCTCATAGCCCTCCTTGGCCATCTTGTTCGCCGCGCGGATACTCCAGTGCACCGTAGTGCCCCAAGACACGATCGTAGCGTCGGTCCCTTCTCGGCGGACACGCCCCTTACCAAAGGGGATCGCGTGGTTTTCGTCACAACGTACAGTCGAGGCGAACCCCTGGTTGTAGAGGAACTTTGGCTCCAAGAAGAAGGTCATGCCCTCGCTGCGCAAGCAGGTCCTCAACAGACCGGCCGCATCATCAGCGAACGCAGGCACTACGACACGCACACCGGGTAGGTGTCCAAAGATCGCCTCGGTGTTCTGAGAGTGGTAGAGCCCACCACCGATATATCCACCACTCGAAAGACGTAGCGTGATGTTCGGCGCGAACTGACCTCGAGTACGCCAATACTCGTGGCTCATCTCGACGATCTGCTCCATCGCTGGCCAGATATAGTCAGCGAACTGAGCGGCTTCGATGACAACGCGAATGTCATCCTTGTACCGCACCATGCCGTTCGCAGTTCCGACGATATAGTCTTCGGCGATCGGGCCGTTAAAGACGCGCTCAGGACCGAAGGCTGTCTCCATACCCTTGGTCACGTTAAACACACCGCCCTTCTCCTTGCTCGCCACGTCCTGGCCCCAGAGAAAGGTGTCCGGGTTACGGGTAAACTCGGCGTGCAGCGTCTCGTTGATCGCCTCACGGAGCTTCCACTTGTCGCCTTCGGCAGGTGTCTCCGTCTCCTCGGGTGTCCAGGCGTCTGCCCAGACAAAGTCCTCTACGCTCTCAGGAGCTGGATCGGGTGCAGCTTCGACACGCGCCGCAGCCTCCTGCAAGTCCTGAGCGTTAGCCGCCTCAACCGCCTCGACCTCAGCCTCGGTCATGATTCCGGTCGCGATGATCTCTGCCCGTAACTTCGCCAGCGGATCCCGCGCCTCAGCGGCCGCGATCTCCTCATCTGTGCGATACAGAGTATGTCGATCCGAGTTCGAGTGAGCACCAATACGTACGCATTGCGCGTGAAGCAACACGGGACCCTCGCCGGTCTTAATATGCTCGATCGCTGCGGTCATACCGTTGTGGCAATCGACAAAGTCCGTACCATCGACGTTGATGATCTTAAGGTTCTTGAGCCCAGCGTAGTTATCCGAGATTCGGGTGTTCGCCGACTGCTGAGTCACAGGAACCGAGATGCCAAAACCGTTGTTTTGGATCACGAAGATCACGGGGAGCTTCTCTCGACTCGCTCCGTTCAGCGCTTCGTAGACATACCCCTCACTGGTGCTGGCCTCGCCTTGACTCGAGATGGCGACAGCGTCGCTGCCATAATACTTGATGGCGCGAGCGACACCGGCCGCATGCAAGGTGTGATTACCCGTGCACGAAGAGACGTTCTGAATTCCGATCTCAGGCTTGGCAAAGTGGTTCGACATGTGCCGACCACCGCCCGCGACATCGCCGTCCTTAGACAAGCCATTGAGCAGGATTTCATCGACGCTCATCCCAGCCGAGAGACAGGTCAACAGATCCCGATAATACGGGAAGAGGAAGTCCTTATTCGCACGGAACGTCTGCCCGATCGCGAGTTGGATCCCATCGTGACCAGCGAAGGGAGCGTGGTATGACCACCCCTTTGCGCCTCGAATGTAGATATACGCTTTATCTTCGATAAGCCGGCCGAGATGAGTGATCTTAAACCACTGCTTCACAGTCTCATGCGAGACGTTCCCAAACGGGCTTGCTTCTGTCTTCTTTGCTGCCGTACCCACGGACCCCTCCGCCACCAGCATTTTTTGAAATACATATGTCGCGACGCCGCCCCAAACACGGTCGCCTCAACAGAACGGTGCTGATGATAGCCGATATTTTCTTCGCGGTCTTCTCCTCGTTATCAGGATGTTTGTCAAGGCTACCGAATCTCTTCTCTAGAGTTCGCTATATTTCCAGCAGTCACGGTCCGAAATTGAGGCTAAATGTGAATAAAACCGACCGCATTTGGCGACCTGTTTTTCCCTCAACCTGACGCGACGATAAATGTCATTGATCAGCCTTCATGACCATGGCAGACGCGACGGAGGGTCTATGGAGACCCCCCAGAGGCGCTTTTCAATGAGTCAGTCCCCTTGAAACGACACCGCACCTCTGTCATCTAGTTCTCCAAGATGAAACTAGATCTCAGCGCTTTAGACTGGCTCTCAAGTCAGCTCAACCGACACCTCAACGGGATTGGCTTCGCGTTCTTCACCACGCTGCTAGCCATCTACGGGCAAGATATAAACCGAGCTGTTCGGAAGCGAATATATGAGTACAACTTCGTTATCCGCACCCTCATATTTATCTTTCTGTGCGCCTTTGGATACGGCTGGCTCATCCTCTTCGTAGCCCCACGATTCGCCGGGCTGCTTCGGTACGCTCCACCGCGCGTCCTCCCGCTGCTCGTCATAACGCTCTTCGTCTTACTTGGAGTGCTCGCCGAGCGGAATCGGAAGATCTAGACCTCAGATAACCGTCCCACACACCGGCTTAGCCGCGACGCTGCGAAGCGCCTTTAAGATCGTCTCGGTGCGGCCGTCTCCGGGACTACGGCCGGGAAAAACCGCCTCTATCTCACCGCAGCGATTGAGGAGAACCGCCCCCGGCATGGGGCTTTGAGACGTCCGTATCCAGAGGCCTAATTTCTTGAGAGTGCGTCCATCGGCGTCCCCAAATACTTTGACACCTAGTCGCCTCTCAAGGCTGGCATTTTGCTTGGGACCGTCAAGATTCAGCCCGATGACTACAGCCCCCAGGCGAGATAAGTCAGGTCGACGCTGACTGAGAGTGATGAGCTGCTTGATGCATACTGGGCAATTTCCGCTCTTCATCACGATGACCACCGCAGCCTGAGATTTGAGCAGGCTTCTCAAATCCGTGACTCGGCCATCGCTGCCCGTCACGAGCAATGAGCCGGACGTCGTGAAGAGCATCCCCAGGATCGCCAGCAGCTGTATCATTCTCTGCCAAATGCGGCGCGGCGGCCGCAGTCTAGGGTGTACTCGATCTCTAAGGGGGATAGACCACACTGAGCCGCTGTTCGCGCGATCTCGGCGGGAAGGTCCACTTGACTCAAGAGCGTATTGTCCGTGTTTATATTTACGGAAACCCCGCGCGCGATCCATGACCGTATGGGGTGATCCGCAACAGTCTCGATGATCCCGGTCTGCCAATTCGAGGTTGGACACGCCTCGATGGTAATCCCCCGTTCAATCACACGTTCAACCAGGGCCTCATCGTCGAGAAGAGGTACCCCATGACCGATTCTTTGAGCGTAGAGATGGTCCACAGCGAAACGAATTTCATCCACCGGTCGACCCTCGCCAGCGTGCACTGTTCGCCCAATGCCAAGTGAGCGGGCCCTCTTGAAGGCCGGTATGTAGTCGACCATCCCGTATTCAGCACCTGGGGCGGGACCACCCGCGAGGTCAATGCCCACGACCCCTCGCCTATGCTCAGCTGAATCGACGAGGGCGTCCAAGACCGATGGCGGCTCTCCGTATAGACCACAGAGAATCAACCCTGCTCGGTCGGCGATCCCCTCGAGGGCGGCGTCAACGATACGCGAGATGTTCGCGCCACGATGAAGCTGAGGCGCGAAGCGGATCTCTAGTACCTGAGTTCCCTCAGCCATCGCGTCCTGACACATCTCGTCAGCGACGCGCGCGACCGCTGCTGGTCCTTGTAGAAGAGACAAGGTGAACTCAAAGCGAGACAAGGCCTCCATTAGGCCCATCCCCGGCGTAAAGCAGAGGTCCTCTGGAACCGACAGCCCCAAGTCCGATGCGATCTCATGAACGGTAGCTAAGCGTAGGGATCCGTCCAAATGACGGTGAAGATCAACCAGGGCACTCACTGGAGCCCCTCCGCTCTTGGTCGATGACGTGGCTCCATGGCTATCGTAAAAAGCCAAAAGGAGCCCACGGTTTGAGCGCCATGAACAACGTTATATCTCGAGGCCAGTCCTTCAGCGGATTGGTCGATCGGTTCATCATCGGACCGTCAAATCGTGTGATCCAGGCCCGATTGAACGTCATTCGCTTCTCAGACACGATCTTTGACCAGAGTGATATGAGGGCGGGCATCCCATGGGCATTGCCGGCCGAGAGCTTGAGAGGTCGAATCACGCGCCGACGAAGCCCAAACTCCTCATGAAACCGGTTCGATCCAACCGGGCCAGGGATGATGATCTCGTCAGGGGTCACAGTATACAAAGTCAGATCAAACTGGCCCTGATGACTCGAAAACTTGATGGGATATACGAGAGAGTCCGTCTTGAACGAGATCCTCAGTGGACGTAACTCGCCATCTTGGCCCAGGCTCTTCAGCCGCTTAACCGGGTCTACACGGATGGCCAGAAAGGTATATTTTCGCTCAAGATAGTACCGCATATTCGATTCAGGAACCTGAGTGAACTGGTTCTCCTTGAGCCAGGCATTGAGCGCGATTCCAGCCTCCACCCCACTCACCCCGATGGGCTGTACGATATACTCGCCAATCCTCTCCGCCTCACGAAGATGAATCCTGCGCTCGTTCATGCCGCGCAGCGCTCTTCTCTTCCGCTGCGGCTTCATCTTCCGTTGGAGCTCGGGGAATAGACGAGCGGACTCAACAGCGTAATGGTCAGGGAGGGAAGGCACGGGGATAATCCACGCCAAGCTCTTCGGTTGCTCCCCTTGAGTCACCTTGTAGGACGCGTTGAGGATCAACTCTTCTCGAGTACCATCAAAAAACACGATCGCTGCCTGAGCGCTCTGATCAACTCTGCCCTTATAATCGGAAGGTGGATTTATGCAGGCCGCGGCTTCAGGCATCGCCTGCATACAGAGCAACACGAGAAGGGCAGCCCCGGGTCGTTTCAGTTCCATGATGACAACCTCCAGTGACCGCGACAGTGTCCGTCTCTTAGATATAATTTTCCAGACTAACCTCACCGCGGCTGGACTTAGTTTGAGCTTCAATTGAATAGAAAACCAAGTCCCAGCATCTCTTGCTCTAGCCAATTGGGCCTCATTCAGGTAAATGACGGACGGTAACGTCCTGGAGGAACAGCAAGAATGATCAAGAATATTATTATCTTCGGCCTAGTGTTCGGGCTTCTATCAACGGGGCCCGCCCTAGCGCGAGGCTGGCAGAAGTTTGACCAAGAGGAAGGCATCGTCTCGTACCGTAAGCCTGTCTCTGGCAGCCCAATCGTCGCCTTTAAGGGTGAGGCTGACGTCAAGGCGAGCATCGACAAGATCCTCTGGGTTTTGACCAATAACGAGCACAAGCCAAAGTGGGTACATCGCCTAAAGAAGAGCTACGAGCTCGAGAAAAAGGGCCCGTTCCACGCGATCATCTACCAGGTCTTCAAGCTGCCGCTCCCCATTAGTAATCGGGACTACGTCTACGAGGGCAAGATCAGCCGCAAGGGTGAGCAGGTGCTCGTGAATTTGAAGTCAGTCAGCCACCGTAAGTCTCCGCCGGTAGAGGGCGTACGCGCTTACTTGAAGCGCTGCACTTACACACTCACCCCCAAGGGAGACAATCTGACTCACATCTCCGTCGAGGTGCACACAGACCCACGCGGGTGGCTGCCATCATGGTTGGTGAATATCATTCAGAAGAAGTGGCCCATCAGGACCCTCTCGGGGATCCGTAAGATGGTCAAGAAGTCCTTCGTAGGCACGGTCGCTCCGCCACCTAAGCCAGCGCCAGTCGCGCCAGCGGCTGCTCCTGCGGCATCGACAGCGCCTGAGGCAGCTGTCTCATCAGAGCCTGCTACAGAGTCTACTCCAGCTCCCGCTGTATCCCAGTAAAACTCAAGCCTCTACGAAGCCCTTCAAGCGCGCCTCGGCGACCGTCTGGTCGCCGACGGTGATCCGCCCCTTCGCTACGACCATTCGGTGTCGAAACTTCTCTACAGCTACGGAGTATCTCACCGTGTCCCCAGGGGTCACGGGCCGTCGAATCTTGGCTGATTCAAAGCCGGTCAAGAGGACGCTCCCACCGCCAAGCTGGCGCAGCGCCAGATAGGCCAGCGTCTGGGCCATCCCCTCTAGGAGGATGACGCCAGGCACGATGGGTCGCTCGGGAAAGTGCCCCGCGAAGAAGTCGTTGTCTTCGAAGGTATATTCAGCTTCGGCCTCCTGCTCACTGCACGTCAGAACACGATCCACGAATAGAAAAGGGGGACGATGGGGGATGACCTCCATCGGGGCGGGCAGCGATTGTTCCAGAGAGTCACTCATCATCTGACTCCTTAAGCTGGATGAACACCCCAGCCGGCGGTGCTTCTTCACCATCCAGTATCGCCGCTCCGGATTCATCGGAGAAGAAGTGTCTCATGAGAAATGCCATCGTGTAGCGATTCACGATCTCATGGGCCTCCTCCAAGGGAATAAACGAGTCGTCACACCCATTTTCCATGCCCAGAGATCCAGTGATTGAGCAGATGCTGGTAAAGGTGAAATGTCCACCCTCAGCAAACTGAAGCCGGCGATGCTGCGAACCTCGGAGCGCGGCCCATATAGGCGCACCATGGTCCTCATCGGGCAAGGAACGGTCTCTGGCTCCCGTGATGAGTAAGGTCGGAATCGTGATCTCACCAATCCCTATGCCCTCGCGGCCTTCACCCGATCCAAAGAGTCGTGTGTTGCCAGGGGCGATGGGAATGGACGCTTTGACCCTCGGGTCTTGAAGCCCCATCGCGAAGAGCGCGTCATCCAACTCTAAGTTGCGGCAAAACGCGTTGTCGGACCACGCGCCCATACAATCAGCGCGTAGCACCTCTATGTCAAAGGTCGCCCCGCTCACCGCCAGCGTCGTGAACCCACCAAAGCTATGCCCGCTCAGTGCGATGTCCTGGGAGATAAGTCCGCTCAGCGGGTCCGTCGGCTCGAGCGCGTTGAGATGATCGATCAAGGCGGAGACATCTTGGGGCCTTAGACTGTAAATGTCGTCGGGCGTCGCCTCTTGATCAAAGCGGTCACCGACATGATCGATCGCGGCGACGATCCAACCTCGCTTGGCGAAGTACTCTGTCAGGAAGAAGCTGTACTGCCCGAAGCCTTTTCGCCCATGAGAGAACAATAAAACCGGCGCTGGGCCATCCAGAGAGACCGAGGCGTTCTCGAAGATATCCATGCGCTCAAAGAGATTATAGTAAAGCGCCGTGCGCCCTTCCGTGTCGGACGTCGGATACCAGATCGACAGCGGCAATTCTCGCGTGGTCTCGGCGCCAACCGGGGTGTAACTCACGACCCCCTCTCTATAGCCAGCGTTCATCGCGCGCGGCGTCGACGCGTCGGCTGGAGCCTCTGAATCGACGGCCTCCCCCCCCGCGTCGACCGCGGCGTCCACGAAGGCCTCGCTGTCTAGGCGGGTCGACTGAGTGTCAGTAGACGAGCAACCTAAGGCGACTAGGTAACCGATCAGAATGAGAAAAACGCGCATAAAGACGCTCCTTAGGGTTCAAAAACAGCGTGAGTATATCCGTCCCCCACAAGGCTTTCTCCCTTTCTTATGCAATTTCCGTAAAACTCCCTACGAATCGATGACGAAAACAAGATAGTATGGTCGCCCGTTATCGGCTGAGCACTCGGTAAATGAGGCGAATCTCAATCATCGAGGTCTCGGCTCTCTGATAGGAAGAGCGATGAGTAAGAAAGTCCAACCAGGAGAGAATCGAGAGGAGCCTGATTACAGCGGCATCTCAGACGAGCTGCTCGCTGAGCGTCTCGAAGAGTTCCGTGGCATCCTGTTCGAAGAGCGTCAGCGTCTCATGAAGAACGCGCGGAGAACCCTCACCGAAGAGATGACGGTCGATCAAGACGACCTACCGGATGAGATGGATCTGGCGAGCGCTGATTACAACCAGAACTTGTCATTCCGTCTTCGCGGCCGAGAGCGTCATCTCCTCAGCAAGATCGAGGAATCCCTCGAGCGTCTCGATGATGGAGATTACTGGCACTGCGAAGAGTGCGAGGCATGGATTGGGTTCCGTCGGCTACGTGCCCGGCCCGTTACCAAGCTGTGCATCATCTGCAAGGAAAAACAGGAGCACCGCGAGCGCGCGTTCGCTTAAGGACGGTCTCGACATGCTCGTTCCTACCTCGCGCCATAGATTGCGCGGACACCTTCTCGCGATCGCCACTTTGGCGCTCACGATCGCCTGCTCAGACGACGCTTCTCGAACATCCTCGGCCGCCGATGGCGGCGTCATGGGTGAAGATGCTGGAGCGCCGCCGTCGCCGATGGACGGCTCCGTGGCTCAAGACACATCGCCCCCGACGGACTCCACCCCAGTCGACCAGGGCTGTATGCCCACAGATCCTCCGACGGAGGAGCGGTGCGACGCCGTAGATAACGACTGCGATGGAGTCGTCGACGAAGATCTCCAGCGACGATGTTTTGATGGCCCTGCCGGCACCCAAGGTAGAGGCGCATGCTCAGACGGCCTTCAAACGTGCACGGCCGGTGCTTGGGGCCTATGCGAAGAGCAAGTCTTGCCCGCCGCCGAACAGTGCAATGGCGTCGATGAAGATTGCGACGGCGAGGTCGATGAAGCGGTCGTACAGACCTGCGGCGACGCACCAAATGAAGGCGAGGGTACCTGCGCTGCGCCCACTCAGATGTGCGTGGCTGGTGACTGGGGAGCCTGCGGCGAACCAATCGGTCCGGTCGAGGAGGAGTGCGACGGCCGCGATAATGACTGCGACGGCGTAACCGATGAGGGCTTCGCCGACAGCGACTCTGACGGCTTCGCCGACTGCGTCGATGGGGACACCGACGGAGATGGACTTGAGGCCGCTGAAGACAATTGCCCAATCGACGCTAACCCGGATCAGTCAGACCTTGATGGAGATGGTATCGGAGATATCTGCGACGACGACGCTGACGGTGACGGGTATGACGCACAGGACGACTGCGACCCCTTAGACGCGAGTCGGTCTCCAGATGCAGACGAGCAATGTAACGGGCTCGACAATGACTGCGATGGAATGGTCGATGAAGCGCTGACTAGGCCTTGCTTCGATGGGCCTGAGGATGCGCCAGGTCGAGGTCTATGTGCGGAGGGCGTCGCGACCTGCATCGGCGGCGCGTGGTCCCCCTGCGAAGGCCAAGTTCTGCCTATGGAAGAGGCGTGTAACGCCGTTGACGACGATTGCGATGGGCTCACAGATGAGACTCTAGACCCGGGCTGGCCGGACGCGGACCGAGATGGATTCGGTGACGACAGCGTCGCTCCGGTCTGTCCACGGACGCCAGACCTCGTCTCGCGAGGCGGTGACTGTGACGACGACGATCCCCAGATCAACACCGGCAATGAGGACGATCCTGCTGATGACGCGTTCATCGACGAAAACTGCGACGGCATCGACGGGGTTCTGGAGAGCACCATGTTTGTCAGACAAGGCGCCGATGAGGAGCTCGCAGACGGTACACAGGCCGCGCCCTTCGGCTCCATCAGTAGAGCGATTCAAGCAGCTCAGCTCGCCGGATATTCCGCGGTGGGTGTCGCTCTGGGGGCGTATGACGAAGCGATTACGATGGTAAACGGTGTCTCTGTCATCGGTGGATACGATCCCGACAACGAGTGGCAACGCGGAGATGACCGCCAGGCTACCGTACGCAATGACGTGCCCGACGGCCCTGTCTTGACGACTGTCTGGGCGAATGACATCGATGACCCCACCATGATCTCGGACCTGATCATTGAGACGGGTGATCAGGACGCTCCCGGTGGAAGCACTTACGGTGTCTATGCCCGAGACGCGTCAGAGCTGACGATTCGCCGCTGTCTTATTCGTGCTGGTCGCGCTGGAGACGGAGCGGTGGGTGCGCCTGGCGGCTCAGGCGAGGCGGGCGCGAACGGCGGCGGCGGTGGAGACTGTGGCGGCGCCGTTGGTAACGGAGGAGTCAGCCCTTGCGGACAGGATGGCTTTAGGGGTGGTTCAGGGTCAAACGTCCGAGAGCGTGGTCAATCTGGCCAGCCCGAAGGATGCGGTGGCGATGGCGGTGACCGCGGCGGTGCAGGCGCAGGTCGTAATGGATCTAACGGGTGCAGTGGTGCTGATGGACTCCCAGGAAATAACGGAGACGGCTTCTCAAACTCAGCAGTGCGCAATGACCTCTGGGTTGTCGGCGCTGGTTCCCCCGGTTCGAATGGCGAGGTCGGAACACCCGGCGGCGGCGGCGGCGGCGGCGGTGGAGCGGCGGTGATCCGTGGTACTGGTGGAGCCGGCGGCGGCGGCGGCGCTGGAGCCTGCGGAGGGAGCGGAGGCCGAGGTGGCGCCCACGGTGGAGGAAGCTTCGCCATTTTCTCGGTCCGCTCTGCGGGCCTCTCCATCGAGTTTTGTGAGCTCAGCAGCGGACCTGGCGGTGCCGGTGGCCAGGGCGGCCTCGGTGGCTCTGGCGGACAAGGTGGGCGAGGTGGCGG
>CALELH010000733.1 GCA_937902595.1 uncultured Myxococcales bacterium | reverse complement strand
TCTTCTACACGCCTAATGGCAAGGTGATGAATAGATGGGGGGCGACCGGGGGTGAGCACAACTTTGTTCTTAAGGACAGCTTGGCGCCGCTCGAACGTCACCGCGATGATCTCATCATCATGGATGGGATCGACATGGTCTCCTGTCAGCGTGGTCCTGGCTCCGGCCATCCAATCGGCATGGCGCATCTGCTCACTGGAACCGCGGCTCAAGCGGCCTCTGACAACACGAGCTTCGCCAATGGTAATAACGAGCCCATGGGCTACGCTGGTGGCATCTCCATCGACCAGCACATCGCGAATCACATCGGTCAGGACACGCCCTTTAAGTCCCTAGAGTTCGGAGTCATCAACACGGTGAGTCAAGTGGCAACGCGCTTGAACTACACCGGAGCGGGGGCCCCACTGCCGCCGGAGTCGAATCCTCATCAGATGTTCGAGCGGCTGTTCGGTGGTTCTCAACTGAGCGACGCCGGGCTCACCGCCCTTCAGAGGAAGCGGCGGAGCGTTATCGACTTCGCGATGTCGGATTACAACCGGATTATTCCCAGGCTGAACCCATCGGATCGGCAGAAGCTAGAGGCTCACTTAGAGCACCTTCGGAGCATTGAATCGGCCCTCGACGTCGCGGGGACATGTGAAGGCCCTGACATCGGACCCGCAGTAAACCTGAACCGCAGTGAGAACATACCTGCCATCGGTAGAGCTCAAATGGACATGTTGGTGGCCGCTTTGCGCTGCGACCTGACTCGAGTCACTACGCTGCAATGGATCTGTCCAGCGAAGGAGATGGTGTTTAACTTTCTCGGTCACACAGAGGCACAGCACCCTCTGAGTCACCGCCATCTCACAGATACAGCCGCGCAAGACCAACTGGCCCAGATCGATCACTTCTTCAATCAGCAGCTCGCTTATCTGATCGATTCCCTGAAGGCCGTCCCCGAGGGTGACGGCACCCTCTTCGACAACACGGTCATCTTGGTCTGCTCAGAGGTCAGCCATGGACGGATACACAGTAAACAAAACATGCCGTTTCTATTGGCTGGGAGCGCCGGCGGTTCTTTCCGTACCGGCCGCTATTTGTCAGGACTCGGCGGTGTCCCCCACAACAACCTGATGGTGTCCCTTATGAATGGGATGGGGATCGCTGGAGACACCTTTGGAGACCCTGAGATCTGTACGGGGCCACTCGATAATCTGATGTAGATGGACATGAGCGCCGCCGCTCTCAAGGGCTAACTCCATGCTCAAAAAGCCTCTCCTTTTCCCTTATATACCCGGGCCGTCCACCGCGAGATAGTGATGGATAATAAGCGGCGGGCTTCCCAAGGTTTGCTGGTCCAAGCTGCTATCAGCGGCGCTGAGTCACCTCATCTACCCGTCGAAATACTCCGAATGAGACTCTGGGCCTCTCGCTCCTTCTCCAGCGCCTCTTCGAACAACGATGGCTGCCCTTGTCTCTCCGCCTGGACCATTAATGTCCAAGACTCGTCGCGAAGGGCGATGAACTGGATGAGTCCATCGATCCGCTTTTGCAGTCTATCAGGGAGCCCCTTGAGACCCTCGAGCTTACGGCCCATCCGCCTCCATGCCGGCTGCACCTCGGACTCAATTAAGATGCTCACCTCTTCGTCCGTAGCGTTCCGCTTTCTGGCCTCATCCAGTTGACTCAGCAGACGTCGCTCAACCTGAGCTAACTCTTCGAGCGCTGCTTGAGGGTCTGACACGTCATTGGGCAAGAGAGTCGCGAGTCCGATGGCGAGAGGGAGCGCCACGATCGACATCAGAGCCCCCCGCATAGTGCGTGAACGTGATGGCTCCAGAGATGCCGCCTCGGCCAGCACGGCGCCGCAAATCGCGCCCGCGAGGAGTCCGCCGATGTGAGCTGCCTGATCGATCCCAGGGATAGAGAACCCAAAGATTAGGTTGTACACGATGAAGCCGCCGATGCTGCTCTTCATCTCAGCGACTCGACCAGGGGGAATGATCCCTCGGCTTAGGAGAATGATGGCGCCAAAGGCGCCCGCCGTGCCAAAGACGGCGCCGGACGCCCCCGCGCTCACCACCATTGGGTTCCACCAGGTGCTCGCGATGCTACCACAGAGACCAGAAACGACGTACATCCCCAGAAAGCCCACAGGGCCCACGAGCCTCTCCACGACCTTACCCAGATCGCTCAAGACCCACATATTGAAGCCAATGTGGATGATTCCGATGTGGACGAAGGTAGAGGTCAGCAGTCGCCAACCTTCCCCTCCGGTCGTTCGAGGCCCGAAGTTGGCTCCCCAGTCGACGAGCTGAGCGGTCTTCGGTGACCACAGCGAGACACCGTCTAGCACCATTAAGACGAAGACGATTACGTTGATCGTCAGGATCGCAGAGGTGACCGTCCACTTCGGGTCAGCGTCATCGCTATTGATCACGTCTTCGCCGTCCGCTCTCTCGGGAAACTGTCTGGCCAAGATGGCGATGAGCCGCGCCTGACTCGGGATATAGCTCTCCATCCTAGTGTCCAGAGTAAGCGTCAGGAAGCTCCCATCCTTAAAACCAATCACCGCGACCTCGTCGACCCAAACGCTGTCTATGTCGTCGAGTTCATTTGCCGCCACCGCGCTTTCCCCAATGTCGGGAGTCAGCGGACCCGCGGAGGTCTGAACACGAATGAGGCGGTCCGTGGTGAGGGCCAAGAGCCACCCTCCAGCCATCTCCGTGCTCGGCTCCTCTAGGTGAGTCTCATAGTCCAGAACATATCCATAACAGTGGATCTCCTCTCCGACCCTCAGGTGCGCAGAGACCTGCTCCTGGATAAATCGCTCATGACTTGTTGATGGCTGCATCAGGACCCCTTGAAGGTCAAACCGGTCAATTGAACAAGACAATAATCGCCCCACCTGCCAATGAGCAACGACCTTCGGGCAATGATGGATGTGCGTAAGGCATGGTCCTAAGGCATGTGGCCTATCTAAGGCTTGATCATTGACGGCACAAAGGGCTCAAAGTACGATCAGTCGCACTCTGCCCCGGGTTCGATGTGCGTAAAGTGGAGCGCACAAGACCGCGCCTGGACAGCAGAATGAAGACATGAATGTGCCAGTTCAACGCCGACAAATGGGGGGGGCGGTGAGATGAGCGAGAGCTTCGACGTGACAAGCTATCTGGCGGGCTGTCATATTCAGCCTGCGAAGGTCGCTCCCGCGATCATGAAGTCAATTCTAGATGCGCGGATCGCTGAGGTAGACAAGCTTGAGTCAGACGCGCGTGACGTGGGCGATGAACTCCAAGAATCTTTAGAGGCAGGTGATGGCGCGAGGGCAGTCTCACTAGAAGAGCGCCTTAGAGAGATTGAGTCCGACTGGAAAGAAGCGCGCCTCAACGTCTCTGAAGCTCAAGATGATTACTACGAATCTCATCTAAGGTTCGAAGAGGCCAAGATTCTCGGCAGCCGGCGTCTCGTCACGCTCAAGGAGATCTTCCTGCCCGGTCTCATCGTCCTCGTCCTCGGACTCATGCTCTATGAAGAGCTCGTCCCTGTCTCTACGGAGACATCGTGGATCTTCTTCTGGGTCGACACAGCGTGCTGCGTACTGTTCCTGGGCAATTTCTTCTTCGAGCAGAAGCTCTCCCTTTCGAAGAGTTGGTACTGGCGTACTCACTGGATCGATTTCGTGACATCGATCCCCTTCCCTCCCTTCTTCGGTAGCGCCGATGTCGTCCGTTCGGGGCGGGCGGTTCGTTTGGTGCGCCTCTTTAGGCTGGCGCGTTTGGCGCGGCTCTTCAGGATTTTCCGCATCGTGTTCTTCTTCTGGCGGGGACTCGACCAGTTGACGAGCGTCTTAGATATTCGCCTGATGAAGCGTTCACTTATTCTGGTCGTGACCGTGATTGTGCTCGGCGCGTTCGCCATCAATCAAGTCGAAGGTGCAGCTGAACCCGTCGGAAACGGATGGGACAGTATCTGGTGGAGCTTTACGACCACAGTCACCGGTGGGTTCGGAGACATTCACAATCCACAGACTGCGTCAGGACGCTTTCTGACGGTCATGCTCGTCATCGTCGGGATGATCCTCATTGGTGTCTTTACAGCAACGCTGACGACCATTCTTATGCCTGAGCAAGAGAACAACTACGATCATGAGCGCCACGAAGCCTTCCAAGAAGGTGTCGAGACAGCGCTCGAATCCCATCGAGCCACCCAAGCGGAGCTCCTCTCCGAGCTCCAGGCGCTACGACGAGAGATCGACAAACGAGAGAAGTAGCTCGCTCGATCTAGCGCGCCCTGGACCTACCGGCCCACGCCAGACAACGTAAGTCCATACACCACACTTGCTTTTCGTGCTCCCCTCTGGCAACATCGCGCGACTTTTTGGCACCAAC
>CALELH010000732.1 GCA_937902595.1 uncultured Myxococcales bacterium | reverse complement strand
GATGCCCATCTCCTGTCCATCGAAGTGCACGCGCCCACTGGTTGGCTCGATGAGACGCACAATAGAGCGTCCAGCCGTCGTCTTACCGCAGCCGGACTCACCGACGAGACCGAGCGTTTGGCCACGAAAGATCTCGAAGCTGATGCCGTCCACGGCTCGAACGTGGCCGGTGATGCGCTTTAAGATTCCTTGGCGAATGGGAAAGTGAACATTCAGGTCCTCCACTCTGAGCAACGGCTCAGTGCCTTCGTCGACCAGCTGGGTGTCCGCGGGATGCTCGGCGGCTTTGAAAGGGTGACCGATGCTCTCCAGAACCGAGCCTGGATGTAGTAATCGTCCACGGCCATCCTTCATCAATAGGTCTAACCGATCGGCGCCCATCTGCTTCTCGACCAAGGAGTAGCTGCCATCCTCGTGGACGGTCGTCTCCATATAGTCCGCGACGGTTGGGAGTCGTTTGGTCCTGGTCTCTAGTCGAGGACGACAGTTCAATAGACCTTTGGTGTAGGGGTGTTGCGGAGACTCAAATATTTGGCGGATTCCGCCAAACTCAACGAGCTTTCCACGATACATAACGGCGACTTGGTCTGCGATCTCAGCGATGACGCCCAAGTCATGGGTGATAAAGAGGATCGCCATCCCGCGCTCATCTCGGAGCTTTCTCAAGAGGTCGAGGATCTGCGCCTGGATGGTGACATCAAGGGCGGTCGTCGGCTCATCTGCCACCAGCAGCTTTGGATTGCACGACAGCGCCATCGCGATCATGACACGCTGCTTTTGTCCGCCGGACATCTCATGGGGATAGCTGTCGATGCGCCGCTCTGGCTCCGGGATGCCCACCTCACGATATAGCTCAATGGCCCGTTCGCGTGCCTCCTGCTTGGACACCTTCTGATGAAGGATAATGGCCTCCATCACTTGTGACCCAGTCGTGTGGACAGGGTTGAGCGAAGTCATCGGCTCCTGGAAGATCATCGAGATCTCTTTACCTCGAATCTTACGCATCTCATCGGCCGGTAAGTCGAGGAGCTCGCGACCAAGAAATGAGATGGAAGAGCCGTCTTTGATGGATGAGACCATCTCAGGCAAGAGCTGCATGATGGAGAGTGATGTGACCGATTTTCCGCTGCCCGACTCTCCGACGATCCCGAGGGTCTGCCCGGGCTTGATGGAGATGTTCAAGTCATCGACCGCTTTAACCGTACCACCCTCCGTGTGGAAGTAGGTTCTCAGGCCTTTGATTTCTAATAGATTCTTTGAGTCGGTCATCAGTCCCTACCTTTAGACCCTTTGGGGGTAATCGGGGAGCCGATGGAACTCAACAAAAATCGTGTTCTAGTCGTCTTTACGAGACACGTGAATCACTAGGTCTGAGGCCCGAGGACAGCGAAAAAAGAGCTGTGATCACCGCTCAGTACGCCAGATGGTGATCTTGTTGACGAAGACCTGGTCGTCGAATACGTGGACAGACCCCGTGTACCCAGTGATGTTTGAAGAGAGCTCCGTTACAACCTCAGATCCATTGGCCCGCCACGCGATCAGCTCATCATCATGGACAATATATGCGCTGTCCGCTGGTGACCCGACGTTCGCGAAGCTGTGGTAATTCAGCTCGAAACCAACGTCATAATTCGTCCATAGATTCGTGTCGGCATCATACCAAGCCAGCGCTCCGTTCTCATGTGCGCAGTAGACACCGTTCAAGTGTGGCTCGATTCGAGAGCGACACGGGTTGGTAAACACCTGCCATGTCGCGCCTAAGTCTGCGCTGATTTGGAAGGTCACCTCTTCATCAGCGTATCTCTCGGCCACGAGGACTCCGGCTTCTTTGTACTCGTGACTAAGGCCCGTGACAGTGCCGGCTGGACGTTCTCCACGCTTAACCCACCGGGCGTCTTCGTCGGCGAG
>CALELH010000731.1 GCA_937902595.1 uncultured Myxococcales bacterium | reverse complement strand
GCCTTCTGCGCCTGCCGCTCCCTCAGGACCGGCCGCGCCATCGGGGCCCGCCGCGCCGTCAGGTCCGGCTGCGCCCTGTGGACCTTCTACGCCTTGTGGACCTTCTGGTCCCTGGGGACCTTCTGCGCCGTCAGGACCGGCCGCGCCTTGTGGACCTTCTGGACCCTGAGGCCCTTGCGGCCCTTGCTCTCCATCTTCTGCAACACCGGCGGGACCCGCTGGACCACGCTCACCCTGGGGGCCTTGAGGACCCGCCGGGCCCGCTGGACCTGCTGGACCGTCTTCTCCCGCTGGACCCGCCGGGCCCTCCACACCGTCTGCACCCGCTGGACCCTCGGGGCCCTCCGGTCCTTGAGGTCCCGCTGGGCCCTCCGCACCAGGCTCACCGCCCGCTGGTCCACGTTCACCTTGAGGGCCTTGAGGACCCGCTGGCCCCTCTGGACCCGCTGGACCCGCCACGCCATCCGCGCCGTTTGCCCCCACCAAACCCACTGGACCCTCTGGACCCGCCGGACCTGCTGGACCTTCGGCCCCTTGGGGACCCTCCGGACCCGCTGGACCGGGGTCACCGCCACCTGGACCCGCTGGACCACGCTCACCTTGAGGGCCCTGAGGACCCGCCGGGCCGGCTGGACCTTCTGGGCCCGCTGCGCCGTCCGCGCCCGCTGGACCTTCGGGACCTTGAGGACCCGCTGGACCGGGATCACCGCCACCTGGACCCGCTGGACCACGCTCCCCTTGGGGGCCTTGTGGACCTACTGGTCCCGGAGCTCCTTCCGGACCCTGAGCTCCGTCCACACCAGCTGGACCTTCCGGTCCCTGGGGGCCTGCGGGTCCCTCTCCGCCTTGCGGCCCACCTTGGCCAACCCACTGACCTTCGTTATTGATGACGAGCTGTCCGCCGATGGAGAGGCTGGTCGGGTTAATGTCTCCCACGACGTCTAGGGCGGTCGCCGCGACGCGCGCCCTCATGCCCGTGTTGAGTCGATGGCGGGGGAGCAGCTCCTCTGCGCCGTCCACGCTGATGCCCAAATACAGTGGGTCCAATCCAAGATCCGTGGGCGCGATGTCCGTGTGCGAAAAGAGGAGCACGGTGAACTCACCGCCTTCGACCACGACGTCTTCATGGGTCTCCGTCCAAATGGGTACGTCGGACGCCTCTTCATCATAAATAAAGAAGGTGAACGTCACCTGGTCATTGACCGCCACGCCGCCATCTCTGAGAGAGCCGCTGTACTGAACGACCGGCTGCGCCAAGAGCGTCGTCGGGGCCAAGAAAAGGAGGAAAAGAATCCAATGCTTCATCGTCGTCTCCGTTCAAAGATCCGGCGTCGTCAGCGGTCCTCAATGACTTCCAACCGCGATCCATCCGACTTCAAATATTATGCCCAGGGAAATAGTGCCCCATGGGCATTATTATGACGAGGTTGAATTATTTCAACATTACTGAAGGTGGGGTCCGTCGTTTGCCGCGCCACTCAGGATCCTGGTGTGTCTCAGAGTGACGAGGCATTCAGTCGCCCGGAGCCTCCGGCGGTTGTGGCCGCGCCACCGGAGCGCAGGTGTCCTCGACATACGTAGTACCGCCCACCTGAATGCCGTCCTGCACGGCCAATTCCCCGGGTGTTCTCCAGGCGATGATGCTTTTCAGGCCTTCACCGTCGAGGTTGGCGAAGAGCAGACACTCCTTATAACGACTCGTGC
Organism: uncultured Myxococcales bacterium; assembly: GCA_937902595.1. Taxonomy (GTDB): domain Bacteria; phylum Myxococcota_A; class Bradymonadia; order UBA7976; family UBA1532; genus UBA1532. The sequence goes on along the minus strand of CALELH010000731.1, from coordinate 5,277 downwards.
AGGGATAATTCCAAGCCTGCGGATTGTCGACTTCAAAGGTCCCGTCACCCACACCGAGAAGCAGGATAAATCTGAAGAAGAGGAACGGCTGGCCTGTGGGACGTTCCGCAAGCACAACATCAAGGTGGCCGTCCCCATTCACATCGCTCAGCTGAACGGCGTCATAATCCACGGACGGAAACGCCTCATCCCATCCGAGGGCATAGCCCGCAGGTAAATCGATGGCCTGGAGCAAGGTGGGTGCCACCTCGATGAGCCGGAGCGCGCCGTTTCGGTCAAAGTTCGGTCCATCGATGACCTCTCCCGGGACCGCGTTCTCCGCGCCCAGATAGATGGCGAGCTGACCGTTGCCGAGTGGGCGTACCCCATCCGTGTATCCATCTCCGTTCAGATCGCCCACCGCAGCGATCTTCAGTAAGCGCCGCTGCGCATCAATGAGATCCTCACCGTCTCTGAGCGGGACGTCTTCATCTCGCGCCCAGAATTGGAACCGGGCGTCGTTTATGGCGAAGTCTCGATTCAGGCCACCACCGCCCGGAGGGATCGTGAATTGGATCCCCTCGCCTTCTCGGCCGTAGGCGAAGTTCATAAAGCTGTCCTCGGCCAGGAGGTCATCGACACCGTCATTGTTGAGGTCAGCTACGATGGGGCCGGTCTCGCCCATGGCGACTACATGACTGATCTCTGAAAACCCCTGCTCGGTCCCGTATCGAATGATGAACGCGCTCCGGGGGTTATGGACATAAAGTACATAGTCCAAGTGCCCATCGCCGTTGAAGTCTCCGAATTTCAGGCCGCGATTCTCAAGAATTCGACCCTGTGACGTCGGAAAGCTCAGACCGGTCACGAGCCCAAAGTCACCGGCGGCGTCGCGCTCATAGAGAAAGAGCGAGTAATGGGTGGCCAATTCGCCCTCGCAGGGTGGGTCTGACCGGCGGGAGAACCAGATGGATTGCTCACAGGTGCCTTCGGCGCACTGGGCGTCGCTACAGACGCTGAGCGCTTCGTCGGGCATCACCGCGACCTCATTATTGGGGGTGACCTCAATGACCGCCCGATTACCGAAGGTGGGAGAATGGGGGTTATCAACGTCGTCATCCACGCGGGCCAAATCGCTCAGGGGGAACCGCAGGTTCAGGATATTCCGGGGGCCCTCATCGCTCTGGGTTGTCGCCACCACATAGACAAGCTCACCGTCTTTACGCAGGCCCAGGAGCTCGTCTCGCCCATCTCCATCCACATCATGGGCGGAGAAATAACGGGTAAAATCTTCGGGATCGATGGGATCACGCGCCACCTGACCGAACTGCCCCATGCCCAGATTGGGGGTGTATTTGACTTTGCCCTTGACGTCGAAATCGAGTAGCAGGTCACGGTCACCATCGAAGTCGAGGTCAACCAGCGTACTCCGATACAGCAGGTCATTGGCAGTTTGACCCGTGAGGTCGATGCTGCGGTCGCCCACCTCCACCCATTGAAATGCCCCACCACCCTGATTCCACCCGATGCGCATGGTCGGCTCCCCGGGGTGATGCGCGACCACGATAATGTCGGGTCGGCCATCGCCGTTCAGATCTTCGACAAAAAGTTTTCGAGGGATGGTATCCGCGATGCCCATGGCGGGCATTCTAAAGAGATGGTAGCGCGGCGGCTCTCTGTTCTCCGGGTGCCAGCCGGCGTTGTTCTGATTAAAGAGCACGACCACACCAGCCCGATCTCCGTGACTCTGGAGAAATACGCCGTCCGGTGCGCTGTCACCGTCCATATCGGCGACGATGGCTGAATTAAAAAACGTTCCGTTGATAAAGGTCTGGTCCGCCTCAGGCAAACCCGGGAAGTTTCCGGAACCGAGACGACGTTTGAGCAGGCCGGCCGGCAGGTTCAAGAACAAATAAGTGTTTCTACCACCGACGAAATCGACTCGCCCGTCTCCGTTGATGTCACGCAATTGCGGTCGGGCTCTGTTTGCCATGACTTGAGAGTTCCCACGGCCATCATCGGGGTGAAGACCCGCTTCGCGCAGCTCATCAAAACGTCCCTGCCCAAGACCTGGACACCAATAGACGCCGCTGCCTTCGATACGTTCATCATTCCACACAATATCGTGAGCCACCGCGATGGCGTCGCGGACGCCATCCCCGTCCATATCCTCAAAGAAGAGGTAATCATCATTGGCTACCTGGCCGCTCCGACCACCACGACGCAGACAGTCGATGGGTCGACGCATGGGGTCAAAGCGACCCTCCCCTAACCCTCGTAGATAGAAGTACTGATTGTCGTATTCCCTGAGCCCATCTGCTCCGACTTCCGAACTCTGCGTCAAGACCACCAGGTCGACGAATGGGTCGTCATCCACCAGGCCCAGGTAGTACCCCTTGAATTGCTCTTCCAACCGGTCGGGCTCAGGCAAATCGACGCTGCTCCATCGCCAGGCGCCGCCCTCTTTGACACCCACAGCGAAGTGCATGATTCGACACGTACTGTCGCAATTGAATTTGCGACCCCCGGTCGAGAAGAGCCCCCAAACCATCAGAGCCTCGTCCTGACCATCGGCGTCCAGGTCTTTAAACTCGAGATATTGGTTCAGATCCCGTCTGAACCCATTACCCTCTCTGATAAAACGTCTACCGGGAAACCCGTCGGTCCACTGGGGGGTGGCGTAGGGTCCGTGGGCACAGGGCGTCGGCGTGCAGGTGTTGTCACAACGGTCATCGGCGATGTCATTGCCGTCGTCGCAGAGCTCATCGCCAAAGACGATCCCGTTTCCGCATCCAGTTGCTCGGCAGTTGCTGTCGCAGCCGTCCCCGTCGATGCGATTGCCATCGTCGCACTCCTCGCCCTCGCTGACCCGGCCGTTCCCACACCCGGAGAAGAGACAATTGGTATCGCAGCCATCGTCATCCAGCGCGTTGCCGTCATCGCAGGTCTCGCCCTCGGTCACGACGCCGTTGCCGCAGGCGGTCTCCGTACAATTATTGTCGCAGCCGTCTCCGTTGACGTCGTTGCCGTCGTCGCAGGCCTCGCCCTCGGTCTGGATCCCATTCCCACAGGCGGTCTCTGTACAATTGCTGTCACAGCCATCACCCTCGACGTCATTGCCGTCGTCGCAGCCTTCACCCTCGGTGGCGATGCCGTTCCCGCACGCGGTCTCGGTGCAGTTTGAGTCACACCCGTCGCCATCGACGAGGTTGCCGTCTTCGCAGGCCTCCCCCTCGGTCTGGATGCGATTGCCACATCCGGTCTCGGTGCAATTGGGGTCACAGCCATCACCGGCGACGAGATTTCCGTCATCGCAGGCCTCGCCTTCGGTGGTGATGCCGTTGCCACAGGCGGTCTCAGTACAATTGCTGTCACAGCCATCACCGTCGACGCGATTGTTATCGTCACAGGCCTCAGCGAGGGCCACGATGCCGTTACCGCAACCGGTCTGGGTGCAATTGGAGTCGCACCCATCGCCGTCGACGTCGTTGCCGTCATCGCAGCCTTCGCCTTGATTCAGCAGGCCATTACCACAGCCCGAGGGCCGGCAATGGGAGTCGCAACCGTCATCGTCTTCCCGGTTCCCATCATCACACTCCTCGCCCTCGTCGATGTAGCCATCGCCACACTCGGGCGGTCGGACGACATCGGGCTGCATGAACCCCATGTCTTCGGGCTGGGCCATGCCCATGTCCTCGATGACAACGGCGCCATCCGTCGATTGGCCGCCATCGGCGGCCGTACCGCCGTCTGGAGTGACGCGAGCATCGCGAGGAATGCCTCCATCGACGGACACCTGCCCATCGCTGCGATCATTGTCGTTGCCGGAACTGCTGGACCCGCAGGCTGCGAGCGCCAGTGCATTGAACAGCACGAGCGCTCTGATCATATTCGTGTGGCTCATCATATCTCCCCAAACTGATGGCGACTTTTCGGACACCCTTTGACGATCTGGATCGTCCGGAAAGGCGAATCATAAACGGGGAACTGAGTTAAAGCCAAGTGGGGAGGGCCAGGCACCCTGAAATGCGTCAGTCGAACTCAGTCGAGGGCGTCTCGAAAGAGCGTCTCGATGTCGGCTTTGAGCGCCTCATGACTCTCACGATGGAAGTACATCATGTGGCCGGCAGGATAGTATGTGAGGCTGAGATTCCCTCGGATTTCGGGGTCCAACTCAAGGTGGTCGGCGGTATACTCAGCCCCGAAAAACGGGGTCGCCAGGTCATAGAGACCGTTGGCGAACAGCACCTTCAGATGTGGGTTCCCGATCATGGCTCGACGCAGCTCATCGGAGGTGTCCGGATACCCAATCCTATTCTTTCTCGCCCACGTCCAGTCCGCGTTGGCCTTCATGTTGAAGATGTCGTAGGTGCTCTCATGCTCGAAGCCGAGGGTCCGCCGCAGGTGGTCGTTGATAAGCCCGGTATACGGCGCCATCGGCGCGTCGATGCTCGGGTCTCGCTGGGTCCGACGGTGGTCCCGGTCGACGTCGTGACCCACGTAGCGACCGTCCATGCGGCCGACGGTGAAGCCAGGTCGTTTGAGCACCGACTTGGAGAAGCGCATATCAGCGATGCGGAGATCGAGGTTGAGGATCTCGTCTTCGCCCATGCCGGTGTAGCGCGAGAGCTGTTGGGCGACCTCCTGGCGGCGCGCATCGGACAGGGCCGAGCCCCGCATCAAGGCGGGTGCGTACACATCGAAGGCCCACTCACGCACCTCCGCCAGCAGCGAATCGAGATCACTCCCGACATCATCGGGCAGCATGCCGTGGTGCCAGGCGACCGCCGTAAACGTGGGCAGGAACATCAGATAGGGCAGGTCGTTGCCCAGATCGAAGATAAAGGTCTGAAAATTGACCGCCAAGCTGACGAGGATGAGTCCATTGAGCGCGACGCCTTGCTCTTGGAGCTTACTGGCCATGGCGCCGGCGCGGGTCGTGCCGTAGCTCTCGCCGGACAGAAACTTGGGCGATGCCCAACGGTGATTTTGACTGAGATAGCGCTGAATGAACTGGCACACCGAGTCGGCGTCACCATCCACCCCGAAGAAGTCTTCAGGCTTCCCTTCGTCACCGGCGCGACTGAAGCCCGTGCCCACAGGATCGATAAAGACGAGATCGGTGATATCGAGGAGCGTGCAGTCATTGTCGATGAGCGCCGCGCGATTGGGCTTGGGCATCACACCGTCCACCATATCGATGCGCTGTGGGCCGTACGCGCCCAGGTGCAACCACACCGAGCAGGAGCCAGGTCCGCCGTTAAAGCAGAAGGTGATGGGTCGCGACGCGCGGTCTTC
>CALELH010000730.1 GCA_937902595.1 uncultured Myxococcales bacterium | reverse complement strand
TCGAGTCTTCACCCCCAAAGAGGTCCAGTGACAGCGCGTACCAGAGGTTGATGTGGCGCTGAACCATATCCAGCGGCACGACGCCAAGGCTACGAGGGTCGCCCTCTTTCATGCGCTCCGCCGTCTTCTTGATCACTCGACCAACGCCGGTCTGGCCGACGAACATATGGTGAGCTTCCTCAGTCAGCATAAAGGTGCATGTACGCGCGAGGGGATCGAAGCCACTCTCAGCTAGGGCCCTCAGTTGATACTTGCCATCCCGATCCGTAAACGTCGCGAAACAGAAGAAGTTCAGCCAATCGTCACAGGGCTCATTGAAAGCACCGAGGATACGTGGGCTGTCCGCGTTCCCGCTGCGTCTCTCGAGGAGCTCATCAGCCTCTTCTCGTCCATCACGTCCGAAGTATCTGTGTAGCAGGTAGACCATAGCCCACAGGTGACGGCCCTCTTCGACGTTGACCTGAAAAAGGTTCCTGAGGTCGTACAGGGAAGGGCAGGTCTGGCCCAGTAGCCGCTGTTGCTCTACAGAAGCGGGCTCAGTGTCACCCTGAGTCACGATGATCCGCCTCAGGATGTTACGATACTCACCTGGGACCTTTTGCCATGCCGGTTCGCCCATGTGATCACCGAAGTTGACCACGCGCTCTTCATCGTGCGGGGTCAGAAAGATCCCCCAGCGATACTCAGGCATCGACACGTAATCGAAATGAGCCCAACCATCTCGCTCGACTGAGACGGCCGTGCGTAGGTAAACCTTGTCTCTCTGGAAGCCCTCTGGCCCCATCTCCATCCACCAGTCTAGGTAGTCTGGCTGCCACGCCTCAAGGGCTCTCTGCAGCCGTCGATCCGTACTGAGGTCGACGTTATTGGGGATGCGGTCTTGGTAGTTGATATTTCCCATATTAGGTTCGCTCCCAGTTGAACTTAGCCGATGTTGGCTGGCCAAATGATTTCAGGGCGCCCTCTGGTCCAACAGCGTTGGGACGCTGGAAAATCCAATTCTGCCAAGCAGAGAGGCGACCAAAGATTTTCGTCTCTAGGGTCTCAGGACCGGCGAAGCGCAGATTCGCCTCCATACCGGTCAGAGCATCAGGGGACATGTGAGCACGCTCCTCAAGGGCGACCCGCACCTCATCATCCCAGTCGATGTCATCAGGGTTGAAGGTCACCAGGCCCAGATCATACGCGTCGGCGGTACAGAGCTTCTCTCCTATCGTCTCTAGAGCGCGGCCCGTACTCTCTGGCTCTCCTAAGAAACGAGTCTCTAGTCGAGTTAGCCCATTGCCCATGGGGTAGGCCCCGCCATTCATAGGGCTCAAGCTCACGGCGACCTCCTCATCAGGGTCGTCGAGCATGAAGAGGCGGTCAGCAGCCATGGCGAGCTCGAAGAGCGTGCCTGCGAAGGCGCTCCCCTCGTCCGCCAGGGCGAAGATCGTCTTGGCTGTATAGTCGAGACGCTTAAGAGTCCGCTTAATGAAGTGTCGCACCTCGTTGACAAACCAGTCGCCCTTTTGTGCCTCCAGCACCTCGTCTATCGCCAAGACTGTGTCCTGGTCTCCTTCCGTCTTCAGAACGATACAGCCGATACCCAATAGATTCAGGCGCAGGTGTAAGAGGCAGTCATCGATCTCTCGGTGCACCTTAAGTGGCCACCAGTCCACGCCCGCTGCCTTGATGGCGTCGGCGGTCGTTGGCCCGACCTCTGACGGGGTGCGAATCGTGAGAGTTGCTCGGCGGCTGTCCGCATCAAGCTGCATGTCGACGTGGCTA
>CALELH010000729.1 GCA_937902595.1 uncultured Myxococcales bacterium | reverse complement strand
CCAGGTGGAAGCCATGACTTTGGCTGACCGGATCGTCCTGCTGAAAGATGGAGAGGTCCAGCAAATAGGGGCGCCTCTAGAGCTATATGAGACACCGGCGAACGCCTTCGTCGCTGAGTTTATCGGTAGCCCGACGATGAATCTATTCCCGGCCTCTATACGAGGTGGGCAGGTACAATTACCCGGCGGCGCTGTCACCGGCGCACGCGGGGCAGAAGGCGCGGTCACCGTTGGGGTACGGCCCCATGATGTTGATGTGGTCGCCGCAGGGGTCGACAGCGCAGGCTTCAAGGTCGATGTACTCGAGCCGCTGGGACATGAGACGATCCTGTATTGTACAAATGCAGACCTCTCTCTCTCCGTCGCGGCGCCAGCCAGCGTGAAGTGTGGCGTGGGCGAGACGATTCACCTCCGCGTTAATCCCGATCGGATTCATCTCTTTGATGACGAAACAGGAGCGCGCTTGTGAGGGCACGTCTTGTCTGTAGCCTTCTGCTCTTAGCGGCTCTTCAAACAGCGTGTGACAGCCCGGAGAGTGACGCTGTTGTTCTCTGGCATGCGTATCGTGGTGATGAGGCGCGCGCTCTTGAGGAGACTCTGGACGCATACCGTGCCCAGCCCGGCGCGACGCCAATCAGGGTCGTATCGGTTCCTTATGATGCCTTCGCAAACAAGCTGCGAGTCGCGATTCCTCGGGGCAATGGCCCAGATCTGTTCATCTTCGCTCATGACCAGGTTGGTGACTGGGCCGAACGAGGGCTGATCGAGTCATTGAGTTTTTGGGTCGATGAACCTCTTCTTGAGCAATTCTTGCCTGAGACGCTGTCACCGTTCGTCTTTGACGACGCCTTCTTCGGTTTGCCCCTCGCCTTCAAGAGCTTGGCTCTCTATTTCGATACACGGTTTATTAAGTCTGCCCCAAAAACCACGGACGACCTGTTCGCGGCAGCAGACTCTGTGCGTGCTGAGAACCCTGATGTCTGGGGTCTCGGATACCCCGTCGACAACTTCTACTATCACGCGATCTGGTTGCACGGGCATCAGGGTCGGGTCATGTCTTCCGCTGGGCAACCGCAGGTTGAGACAGCGGCGATGAAACAGAGTATCGACTTTGCCCGTACGCTGACTCGGAAGACAGGCATGATGCCTCCCGAGCTGAGCCCCGCTTTGATGACCTCGCTCTTCAACGACCATAAGCTCGCGTTCGTTATTAACGGACCTTGGTTTCGTGGCGAGATAGGCGCTCATGATAGTTGGAGCGTCGCGCCGATTCCGGCTGTGAGCGCGACGGGGGAATCAGCGAAGCCATATCTCGGCGTCGAAGGGTTGATGATGAGCGCGCGGTCTGAACGCAAGTCCGCCGCTTTCGGGATTATGCGTTCGCTGACCTCTGATGAGGCGGCGTATGTACGATGGCAACGCGCTCGTCAATTGGTCGCCAACGCGGGTGTATATGCGAGAGCAGACGTGCGGGAGGACCCATTCTCTACGGCGTTTCGCGCTCAACTCACTCAAACAGTGCCCCTCAGCAATGGTCCGTTGATGCGGCATGTATGGGCGCCAATGAAGTCTGCGATAACGCAGTCGGTTGTCCAAGGCACAGCGACGGATTCGGCTCTCCAAGAGGCCGGCCGAGCCATCAAACGGGTGACGAGATGAACAACTCCCGTGCTTTCGTTTGGCTCGGCCCGATCGTGGCTACAGCCCTCGCCTTCGCCATCGCGGCGACGTCTCTACATTATGTGGGAGCTGAGCGTGTCGACAGCGCGCGGGAAGATGCGGTCAGCCTGGCCGCAAAGCAGTTAGCGAGGACTCCCTCAAGTATTGGCGACCTGAGAGGGCAGGGCTTTGAGGCGACCATCGTTGGGGACGACCCTGAGCCACGGGCATATCGGTACGTGCATCGGCTGGTCTACGTTGACCACCAAACGAGGCCTGGACAGCGGCTTACGCCTCCGGCTGATCGGGATGATGCTGAGGCCTGGCGGCGAGGACGCCGTGGACGGCAAGCCTGGAGCGATTCAACTCTGGCGACGGGCGTCTCGCCTATAGCTGGTGGGCGAGTGGCGATAATCCGCTCTGCTCGGGAGCCCGCATCCTTTACCCGCGTCTGGGCGGGAGGGGGCATCGCCATCATTCTCATGCTGTTGCTCTGGTCTCGTTTATCCACACGCGAGTGGCTCGCCCCGAAATGGCGAGCGGTCGTTGGCCCAGTATGCGTAGGGCTCGCGCTGCTCGGCATGCTTTGGTTCGGGGTAAAAGAAGTCGACGGCCTGTTGACTGGTTTGAGCGCTGCGGGCGTCGGAACTTGGACCGCTGACGCGTCCGCGATGGTCACAGTGTCATTATTGCCCATGGTTTGGATCGCGGTCCACGGCTTCATACGAGAAGGTGCGCCATCGCCCCACCGGCTCGCATACGCCTATATCGCGCCAGCGATCATTGGTTTGGGCGTGCTTGTCTTACTGCCCTTCGTCTTTGGAATCATCCTAGCGTTCTTTCGATACGATGGAGACCATTTTAGCTGGGTTGGGCTGCAGCACTTTATCGATATCCTGAGCAGTCGGGACTACCCAGTTACCCACCCGTTGAGCTTCTATTTTACGCTGGCTTTCACCATCTTCTGGACAGGTCTAAACGTCGTCTTACATGTTGGGATAGGTCTTGGCCTTGCTCTCCTCCTCAATAGACCGACTCTCAGGTTCAAAGGCCTCTACCGAGTGCTTCTGATCATTCCCTGGGCTGTCCCCAGTTACATTACCGCTTTGATTTGGAAGGGGATGTTTAACCAGCAGTTTGGTCTCATTAATGCGGTTTTGGGCCATCTTGGGATTGAGCCGGTCGGCTGGTTTAGTGGTTTCTGGACCGCCTTCGCGGCCAACCTGTCGACGAACACTTGGCTGGGTTTCCCCTTCATGATGGTGGTCGCGCTCGGAGCGCTTCAGAGTATCCCTAAGGACCTGTACGAGGCTGCGCGGGTTGACGGCGCGAATAGCTGGCAGCAGTTTCGTAACATCACGCTACCTCTCTTAAAGCCGGCGATGCTACCCGCGGTCATCATGGGCACTGTGTGGACGTTCAACATGTTCAACATCGTCTATCTCGTGAGCGGTGGTCGCCCAGAGGGGTCGACGGATATTCTCATTACCGAAGCATATCGTTGGGCATTTGAGAGAGAGCGCTATGGATACGCCGCGGCCTACTCCTTGCTCATCTTCTTTGTATTGCTTGGGTATTCGCTGCTTACCCAACGAGTTGGGCAGACTGCAGAGGAGGGGAGAGCATGAGCCGTCCCGCAGAGCGTTTTAACTGGGCCATACATCTGTCGCTGGTGGGGATCGTGCTCGTCACCATCTTCCCTGTTTTGGCGGTGATAAAGATGGCGCTTCGACCCGATCAGAGCTTTGACACCTCATTGACTCCATGGCCGCAACATTTCAGCACCCAGAACTTTGTCGACCTTTTCCAGGGCGCGTTCTTCTGGCGCCAACTCATGAACTCTGTCGTCATCGCGGGGGCGACAACTTTGGCTGGAATCTTTCTGTCGTGCACTGCTGCCTACGCGTTTAGTCGATACCGCTTTCCTGGGCGCCGAGCAGGATTGATGGGGTTCCTCGTGACCCAAATGTTTCCTGGCACCATGATGATGATCCCCCTTTATCAAGTGCTCGACTGGCTCTCCCTTCTCGACTCTAGCTTGGGGCTTATCCTCGTCTATTCGACGACTACGATTCCGTTCTGTGTCTGGATGCTAAAGGGATACTTCGACACGATCCCCATCGAGCTCGAAGAGAGCGCGCAGATGGACGGCGCCGGACCCTTCACAATCTTTTGGAAGATCGTCTTCCCCCTCAGCCGCCCAGCGATCGCCGTGACAGCGCTCTTCAGCTTCATGACGGCTTGGAATGAGTACATCTTGGCGGCCACCTTTATGGGAGATGAGCGTGCCTACACATTACCGGTACGGCTTCAGCAGTATGTCGGGGATTACACGACTGAGTGGGGGCATTTTGCCGCTGGGGCCGTCTGCGTGAGCTTGCCCGTCATGATCCTATTCTTCATGCTGCAGACACATCTCGTGAGTGGCCTCACCGCTGGCGGCGTAAAGGGCTAGATGTCGTCCTCAGTCCGGGCTTAAAACCAGCGTCTGACTGCCCCTCTTGAGATGAAGCTGACCGCCGACGAACCAAGCGAGCGCGTCCTCAGTTCTCTTTACTCCATGCCCTACGTCTCTCAACTCTAAGGTGATGCGACCTTGTTGCTGCTTCTTGATTTGAAAATGGGCGATCGGCTTCAGCAGCTTTCGACCAAAGGCGAGTTCGCCTGACCGCCTAAACTCATACCGATGTTGGGCAAGGCCCGATTCAAGCAGCCGCAACAGGTGGTTATACTGGGTTCTTTCGAGCCCTTTGAGCTGCTCATCAGCGGCCAACGTGTCGCGGGCCGAGACTTCCCATGTATCAAAGATCCGCTGTTCCGGAGGCTCTGGGGCCATATTACACCCGGCCATGAACAGGTAGGCCAAGAGCAGAGACGTTTTCTTCATTGCTTGCGTAACACCACGTGTTGGTTGTTCTCAGCGAGTACCATCCTCTGCGCCTGAAATACGACGGTGAGGCGGTGTCCTTTACCCCCGCTCGTTATAGAGAGCATCATGCCATCGTCGTCGGAATGGAGCACTGAATATTCACTCTGAGTTCGCTTGTCGCCATCTCGGACAGTAACCTGTCCGCCCTCATCGAAGGAGACCGTCAATCCATTTGTGAGCGGAGCTAAGTTGTTTCTTAGCCACAGCGCGTTCTTGGACGACGCCATGGCGACGGTCGCCTGTTGATCGACGGTCCAGACTCCCAT
>CALELH010000728.1 GCA_937902595.1 uncultured Myxococcales bacterium | reverse complement strand
GCCCGCGCCACCCCAAGGGCCGTAGGACAAGCAGAGATCACAGCAGACGCCCTGCGTGGATGAGGGATGGTCCCAAGAATGCTCGCTGACTCGGCGCCTCGAGTGAGGATCGCGTTCGCCTGCTTAAGGCCTTGCTCAGCCCGCACTGCGTTGAGTGGGTGCACTGACAGGTGGTCCCTCGCCACGGAGAGCAGAGCCATCAACGCCCTCGCGGTCCTGTCCGCCTCCGGGCTCTCATCGGTCCCCTTCGCTGGGCTGACTCGCTCCATCACGGTGTGAATTCCGGGATCGGTGTCGGTCACCGCGCCAGAGAGCCCGGGCCCCTTAAGCGCGACGACGACTCGGTGTTCATGTCCCGGATAGATGTGGCCAGTGATCCCCCCCGATAAGGGAATATCCGTTAGGCCTTCGAGCAGATCAGCGATCCCTGTGCGAATACGTCCTGCGCGTCGATCTACGATCACGCCATCCCCACCCACGGTCGCCAGGTTACCTCGGAACAAGACCATGTCATGGGTCAACGGCACCCCGCTACCGAGCGCCTCCAGGAGTCCGCGTCCCAACATGGGTTGGTGCTCATCGTAGAGGAGCGTAGTCAATCCCAGCGCGGTGTCCGGTAAATCTTCGCTCGTCGGACGAATCAACAATTGCCCCTGACCACCAGCACCGGCCAATTGACTTAAAACTGGAGCTTCAGCGGCCTCAAGTGGGGTGACACCGCCCAACACGGGGATCGCCTCATCGCCGAGTCCATCAAGAATCAAGAGCAGCGTGCGAATGTGAGACCGCTCAGCCCAAACCTCGGCTGGGCGAGCTGCTGGGTCATCTGCTTCATCATCGGGTAGCAGGTGACTCAAGAAATCAACGACGTCCGTAATGGTCTCCGTTATGTCCTCGTTATGAAGAACCAAGCCTTCCGATTCATCGGCGAGACGAACAAGATCATCGTGTATCCAGCGCACAGACTGAAAGGCCTCTAGGTAGGCCTCTTGGCCTCGAAGTCGCTGATCATTCGCGCGTCGAACGAAGCGAGCCTTATGCTCTTCGGGGCTGGTTACCGCTAGAGTGACACCTGCGATGTGAACATCAACCGCTGGTGGTAGGAGGTCAGTATACGGCGGTAGGAGGTGCACCCCTTCAATGATCATACTCGTGTTCTCTCGAATCGCACGAGCGATGACGCCACGTACACCAACCCGCACCTGAGCCGACTGTTGCCGAAAGCCTGCCAAGACCCGCTCTCTAGGATCAGAGAGGACCTGTCTCCCCTGAATAATCCCTCGAAAAGAGTGATCATGGAGACCTGGGACTACCGCAGCGGAGAGCACCGTGCGCATGGTCTCTCTGATGAGATCCGTGTTGCTCACCTTGCGAATCCCAAGTCGGTAGGCGAGCTCCGTCGCCAAGGTGGACTTTCCCGTACCCGCCGAGCCACCGATGAAGATCAGCACAGGGTGCTGAGCGCGCCGCGCGAAGGTCGTCGCCCGATATCTCCGCTCTAGAGCAGGATCCCCCATATTAGAGAGGGCCTTGCGCACAGTGATATCGACGATAGATTCGTCTAGCTCCCGTTCGCCGCGACTACGAAGCTCTCGGTTCACCTTGTCCGTCACCTTGATCGCAGCGCCAACGTCTAACCCTGCAGCCACCAAGCGACGCACGATCACACCACGAGAGAACGGGAAGGTGTTTTCGCCACTCCGTACCAAAGGGATTCGATTGGGCGGTGAGGTGACCTTAACCTCAGGGCCATGCAGCTCCTCTACGAGCGCGTTGAGCTCAAGTTTGAGTTCGTCGGTCGTGATCTTCCCCCGCCCCAAGAGGCGGGACCGTAAAGTTCGGCTGGTCTGGAAGGCCTTGTCCATGGGCAGCCCCATTCGGAGCAATTTTGCCGTGATCATGCCCCTCTGAAATCGGTACTCTCCGTGCCGACTGACGACGAGTGGTGGCTTCTCGCTGCTTTCCTTCTTAGACATACCCATCTCAATTCAGGTTGAACTACCCCGCGACCATAACACTTTTTCTTCAGGTTCATGCTGAACATACACCGTCACCCCACCACCGAAGATCTGAGACCAGCCTTACGGAACGACTCGACCCCTGTATCAGCTGTCCCCCCATCATCAGCCCGTGGCCTCTGTGCATCGGAGATTGCGGCCGCATGGGCGTTCTCGCTGGGGCGCTCAGAACAAACCACCCATTTGGGTGTCCCATCGACAGCCGGTGTAGCCTTAGCTTACGATCCGTACAGAGGAGCCCCCATGAGATGTCTAGTGAGCTTGATGTTCTTCGCTTTATGTGGGTGCTCGACGGACTCTCAGCGCCCCCTAGCCGGCGAAGTCGAGACCCAAAAGTTGGTCAACCAGAGTGACCTGGTCCCCCCATCACCTCCTGTAACCGACCAGTGGACCGTGGCGATCCAGCCGCTTGGTAAGAGCCTACCCGCCGACACAGTCGAGCTCGTCCGCCGCGCACTCGTGACCTTCTACGGCGTTAAGATCATCATGCTGCCCAATATCCCCCTCCCCAAGGCGCTCTACTTCAAACCCCGTAATCGTTATTCAGCGTCAGGAATTCTGGAACTCCTCGCCCAGAAGAAGCCGACTCAAGCTGAGAAGATCCTGGGTCTTACAGCCGTGGACATCTACCACGCCAATGAGAGGTCCCCCCACTGGGGCGTCCTGGGTCTCGGGAGTATGGATGGGAGCAGCTGCGTCATCTCCATCCGGCGAGCCCGTATTCAGAATAAGATCACAGCTAAGGCGAAACAGAGGTTCGCCAAGACGGCGGTTCACGAGATCGGTCACACCCTCAACCTACCCCACTGTGAGACCAAAGGGTGTCTGATGGAGGACGCTCAGGGGAGAGTGTCTACGACCGATGGTGAGTACGTCCTATGCCCTCGATGCAGACAAAAACTTCGGGCATCCGGACGAGTGATTCCAGACAACCCAACTCCACCTTGGCCTAAACCGAATTAGGCCGCACCGGAGGCTATAACCTTAGGGCTCGTATACGAAGGACGAGTGGTGGAGGATGATCCGCACAGCGCCTGAGACCTTCCGATAGGAGAAGGTGTAATTGGCCCGTCCTTCATTCCCCTCCCCGTCGACAAAGAGGTATTCTCCCATGTCGTTCGCGAGGGTTCCCTCTGCTTGGAAGACAGGGCCCGCCGCGCTGCTGAAGTCGACGCGTACCCACCCCTTCTTCACGAAGCCTGTGTCCAGCGGGTACCTCGGATCGCCGCCCACAAAGTAGCTGCGTGCGCCGGCCTTGTCCGTTCGAACCGAAGCAGAGATGGTCGGCTTAAAGAGCATCGGGCCATTTGGGTTGTCAAAATCATAGAGGGCCAAGAGCGTGTCGGCATCGCCTGCCTTAACGGCCGCGCCCCACGCATCTTGTGCCTCGAGGATCTCTTCTGTAGTCATTTTTTCGTTCATGATTCGCTTCCTAAGCGGACTCAGCGCCAAGCTCAAAGAAAATCAACATCCCGGTGGCCTCGCTGTCGCTGTTTCCTCGAGGGTTTACCGCCTTCCCAAGCGAATTTGCCTAGCTTCATTGTGCCTAAATACCCACTATTATCGTCGAATATACTTTTGGATAACGTATCGTGAAGCCTCTCTTTCTATCCATCATGCTGCTTGCCTCCTTGCTCGCGTGCCAGAATAACGACGCTCGCTCTGATGGGCCCATGCTGGACAGTGGGTTGCAGGGCAGCGATCCACCCAGAGATGCCCAGGGCTCTGATGGGATGCCATCACCCAGGTCATGCGAATGGGCCAGTGAATGCCCGGGTGGGGACTGCATCGATGGCGTCTGTCGATTCGACGCTCCTCAACGCTGTGAACAAGGCGCAGCCTGTCCGGCCGGTGAGACCTGCTCCCTAGACCACTACGAGTACTGCGCCACCCCCTGCGAAGCTGAAGAGACATGCCCGCTGAGGCCACGTCCATGCGCATTAGCTACTCGATGCCCGAGATCCATGCTCTGCGTCGACGGTCTCTGTGTGAACGAATGCGTGACCGACCAAGACTGTGGCTCCGGCCACTGTATCGAAGGTCAATGCCTCCCGTTCCCTGACATTCTAAATGGGGATCTGCCGGCGCCCATCGGCCAGCCCGGTCAGGTCTATGTCGGAGCGTCGGTCCTCCCGCTCAACTTTCCTGTCGGCGTCTCGATGGCGGGCTATATCGGTCGAGTCGGCCCAACGACGCCCTACAACAAGTCCCTGGGCGGCAGCGACCGAGTACTGGAGCGACAAGACGTCCGCGTGATCACCGTCGCGACCGATGAGCAGCTGCTCATCCTCTTACGGATGCCACTTTGCTGGTCGACGGATTATCTTCGAACGCTCACGGCCATAAAGCTCCAAGCGCTCACCGTCGACGACGCCCACCCCAACGGCATTAATTATTTGGATAACATCGTCAGCGGCGCGACACACAGTCACAGTCAGCCAGGCCGTTTCTGGCACATACTGCCCAGTCTAGGCTTGGGCGTCTTTGGATATGGGACCTTCTCGATGGAGATGGTGGAGCGGTACGCCGAGCACTTCGCGAGAGCGATCAAGGACGCCCTCGACAGTATGGAGCCTGGTCGCGTGGGCTGGCACGTCATCGACGACTTTGATCCAGATGAGCGAATCCACAATAACCGTCGCGGTCAGTATGAGCCCGTGGTCGACGACCGACTCCTCGTCTGGCGTGTTGAGGATCTAGATGGTCGGCCCATCGCAGGCCTCGTCAATCTCGCGATCCATGGGACGATGATTCAGAAGACCTGGATCACCGGCGACGCGGCGGCGGGCATCGAGTGGGCGGCGACTCAAGCGCTCTCAGCTCGGACCGATCGACTCGCTCCCGTTCTGTTTATGAACGGCAACGCCGGAAACGTCAGCCCTCGAGCGGACGACTCCGTGAAGACCGAGTGGGGCAAGATCCAGATGGTGGGTCAGCGACTCCTCCCCATCTTTGAGCGAGCCTGGGACGCCGCTGAACCCGTAGCCAACCCCAAGCTTGAGGTCGTAACAAAGCGCATCCCCGTGACCTATGATCTTCTGGAATATGACCGCAGCGTAAACGAGTTTCGGGACCCCCAGGGTGTGCCGTACCTCTACGGTGGCTACTTCTGCGTGACGGAGGACGCTCGTGGTGACGGGTATATGGACGGGGACCTCGGATGCCGCGCCCACACGGATATCCTGGGTTGGCCCGTACCAAACGTTCACAAGGCCGTGCTCAGCGCCATCAGACTCGATGACCTCGTGGTGACGACGCTACCCGGTGAGCCCACTTCAAGCCTAGGTTTACGATTAGCCGCAGAGGTCGAAGCCGACGCTCGAGATGCCGGCTATCCTGACGTTCGCTCCATGAACTTCGGATACAGTCAGGACCACCACCTATACCTGCTCGAACCGAATGACTGGTGGCAAGGTGGCTACGAGGCCAGCAACAACTGGTTTGGCTGGAAGCTCGGTAGTTATCTGGTGCGTAATAGCCGGCTGCTGAGTCGTCAGCTTTTCACCGAGGAGATCGAGGACAATGACACCGGGATCAAGCCGATGTGGTGGCCCGGACTCGAAGACGACACCGTCCTCGCGACGGCGACGCTGAGTCGGCTGGGAGAGTTCATCTTCCAGAGCGCAGAGACGATGCGCCGCGGTCAGGTCTTGACCCTGAAATGGAGCGGCGGGCACCCTGGGGTAGACCTTCCTCAAGTGACCTTGGTTGAGGTCGACGCCGCCGGAGCACAGTCGCCTGCCCTCAGGCCCAATGGTCAACCATATGATGACGCCGGATTCGAGTCGATGATCCTGTACGAGGGTGACTATGAGGCGGACCACACATGGGTCGTTCGCTGGGAGATGCCTCACGCGCTCCCGACCGGACGCTACCACCTCATCGTCGAGGGCAACGCGGTCCAGGATGAGGCGGTGATTCGATACTCAATAGAGAGCGCGACGCTGAGCGTGGAACCAGCTGAACTCAAGATCAGGGACATGGCCCTCGAAGATGGGGTCTTGGCCTTCATGGTTAATTACGCTGATGGTCCCACGAACGATGATGGCGCCACGCCTTTCGAGACCCTTGAGCCCCTCGGCCTCCTACTCCACGTGTCACCATCGGACCGGATCGACGGTCACCTCCGACGGTGGTCATTTGTCCTAGGTCAGGCGGTCAACGACCCCCTGGCCGAGGTTCAGATCCGAGTCGACGGAGAGGTTGTCTCTACGTCGATGGTCGCGCTCACGCCCGGTGAGGTCACACGCCGCCTTGTGACGGAGAGGGCCGCTGATGGTGCTGAGACCATCGTAGAGCTTCCAGGCTGGGCCAGCGCGCGCGCAGAGCTCCCTGTCCAGCAGCCGCCACCCTTTGAGATTAAGATCACTACGGCCACTGGAGACAGCGGTGTGTTCCTCGTTCCAGAGGTGATCGAGTGACGCGGTATCGGCGCCGCCTCTTTGTGATGACCATG
>CALELH010000727.1 GCA_937902595.1 uncultured Myxococcales bacterium | reverse complement strand
GACTACATCGAGTCCCTCGGCGTCACCGCGCTCTGGATCAGTCCAATCGTGAGAAACGTCGAGAATGACGCCGGCTTCGCGAGCTATCACGGCTATTGGACCCAGGACTTTACTCGAGTCAATCCTCACTTTGGGGATCTCCCCAAGCTGCAAGAGCTCGTCCGTGCGTGTCATGCTCGGGGTCTCAAAGTGATTCTGGACATCGTCACCAATCACGTCGGTCAACTGTTCTATTACGACATCAATCGTAACGGTCAGCCTGACATCGTCTTTTACGGAGGTGGAGGTGCGCCTCCAGGCAGCCAGGTAGACTCTGCGGGAAATCAGGGGTCAGAGTTACGTCGTGTGAGTGAATGGGACCCCGAGTTCGACTATCGAGGCGTTCAGGGCTTCACCTCTCTTGGAGAGAATGGCACGGCCCCTATCGTCTGGGTGGAAGACGCCAGCAATAACCGCACACCGCCTCACCCTGCAGAGTTCTGGAATGACGGCTGGTACAACCGTAAGGGCCGAGTGACTATTTGGGAGGATGAGTGTAGCTGTTTTCAGCAATGTGACGGTCACTGTGGTGGGCTCTACGCCCCCTGGTCGAACGAGTGTACCCTGGAGTGTTGGGAGTATCATCGAAACCAAGAGATGCTCGGCGACTTCCCGGGAGGCCTTAAGGATCTCAACACCGAGCGCGACGATGTTCGCCAAGGTCTCATAAAGGCCTTCCAGTACTGGATAGACGTCGCCGACTTCGATGGATTCCGCATCGATACGCTCAAGCACGTTGAACCCGGGTTCTTTGAGTTGTTCGCCGACGCGATGAGATCCCACGCTCAGTCTCTAGGGAAGAACAACTTCTTCATGTTTGGTGAAGCCTTCGACGGTAAAGACTTCCTCCTCGGGCGATACACCTATGGGCGCGGTGTCGACTCCGTCTTCTACTTCTCTGCCAAGTATCAAATCTTCGACGGAGTCTTCGGGCGCGGGGCTCCCACAGCCAACGTGAAGCAGCTCTATGATGGCCGGTCGGCTCTCACGCCTATCGAAGGCGTTGTTCACTCGGGTAATTGCGAAGACGGTGACCCGCTCTGCCAGCCCCGTTACAGCGGCGACCCGAAGCCAAACGGCTTAACTAGTGATGATGGAACAGAGCTTAATCCACGGCAGCTCCTAGTACACTTCATCGACAACCATGACGTACCCCGTTGGCTCTCACAGTTTCCCGATAAGGACCGTCTGCGCTACGCGATCTCCTTTCTACTGACGACCGATGGCATCCCCTGTATCTACTACGGTACCGAGCAGGACTTCAGAGGTGGTCCCGACCCATCGAACCGCGAAGACATGTGGAACTCACGCTTTCGAAGAGACGGGGTCACCTTCCGCCATATGCAGCGACTCATCGGTCTTCGAAAGAGCCTCGCGCCTCTGCGGCGTGGAGACCTCACCGTCACCATGGCCAGCGACCAAAGCATCGATGATGCAGCCCCCGCGGACAACAATGGAGTCCTCGCTTTCGAGCGACGTTACCAAGGCGAAACCGTCCTGGTCGTGTTCAATACGCATCCTACGCGGGAGACGCGCACCTTCGACGGAGCCGCGGTACAGACGAGCTTCGGTAATAGCCAGCCTCTCAAAGATCATCTTGACGCTGAGGCCCAATTCACCACGGACAGTGAGGGACGACTGGATCTCACTGTGCCGCCAAACGGCGTCCGGGTCCTCACCGTTACGGCCCCCTAATGAAGCTGCCAGCGCCCGCTCTCGTCCTCACACCGCTCCTCCTATTGCTAGGATGCCAAGAGTCGGTGGAGCAGCCCATTCTCATGCGCCAGTGCGTCTTGAGCGTCAGCCTGGATGTGCCGAACGCGAAGGGCGCGCCTGTCCTCGTGAATCAATCCATTGGGGATGATGAGCTGAGGTACCCCCTTGAGTCTGAGGGTCTCAGCCAATGGGGCATCTCAATCCCCCTCCCTCCGGGCCGGAGCCTCTATTGGCTTGAAGTGGACGGCGAGCGACTCGCTGACCCTGGAAATCCACTCACCCAAGCCTTCGGAGGCGACATCGTCTCCGTAGCGCAGATGGATGACTGCGCTGTCCCCGAGCTACAATTTGTCGAGCGTACGGGCCCCTGGAATCGGACGACGCTGACCCTCGTTATGGCGAGAGCGAGGGATGGTGCCTCTCTGGACAGATCTAGCCTCAGCGCTGAGAGCGATGGGACGCCTTTAGCGACCAGAGCTGTCGGGGACCACATCTATGTGAGCACCGCCGAACTAGCACCCGGCAAGCATCGTATAGAAGTGCATGCACGGGACACCGCGGGGCGGAGCGCTCATCCGTACCAGGCTCCACTGTGGATAGAGCGCCAGTCCTTCCGGTGGGACGACGCGATCATCTACCAGATTATGGTCGACCGGTTCGCTGGGGAGGCTGATCTAGGACCTCGCGCGAGAGCGAAGCCGCCAGGGTACCGCGCTGGAGGCACCCTAAATGGGATCACGAGGAAGATTGAGTCTGGGTACTTTGAGACCTTAGGTGTCTCAGCGCTGTGGCTGTCTCCGCTCTATCAGAACCCTGACGGTAGATGGGTAGGCGTGGAAGGAGGACCGCCACGCTATGAGTCCTACCATGGATATTGGCCCATCGAGCCTCGGGCGCTTGACTCTAGGCTGGGCAGCAGCGAAGACCTCGAGCGCCTCGTTGAGGCAGCGCATGCCCGGGGAGTTCGAGTTATCGTGGACGTCGTCCCTAATCATGTGCACGAGGAGCATGTCTACCGGAGAACCCACCCTGAGTGGTTCTCGGAGTCAGGATGTGTCTGTGGTGCCCCAGAATGTCCCTGGTGGCGTGAAATTCAGACCTGTTGGTTTACGCCCTACCTTCCAGATGTGAACTGGGCAGCTCCGGGTGCGTTACAGGCGTTCGTAGGAGACATGACCTGGTGGATCGAGCGTTTCGATCTTGACGGACTACGTGTAGACGCCGTCCCCATGATTCCTCGCTTCGTGACCCGGCACCTCGCGCACGAAGTGCATACACGTTTTGAGGGCGCCGGTACCCGACACTATCTTCTCGGAGAGACATTCACTGGACCTGAAGGACACGCCTCAATTCGCTATCCCCTCGGTGCTCATGGACTCGACGGGCAGTTCGATTTCCCTTGGATGTGGGCGCTTCGATCAGTGTTTTCCTGGGAGACCGCGCCCATGGACCACCTGGCGTCGGTGTGGCGTGAAGGAGAGGCCGCTTGGCTTGGGAGCGCCTCCGTCATGGCGACTATGGTCGGTAACCACGACGTGACCCGATTCGCCAGTGAAGCGCACGCCGGTGGACTGCCAGTCGGTGACCCTTGGCGAACGCCCGCTGTCTCTCCCATCGGTCAGCGCGCTCATGAAAAACTACGACTCGCTCAGGCGATGGTGCTGACGCTCCCTGGCGCTCCGGTGATTTACTACGGCGACGAGTTCGGCCAAGCAGGTGGGCGTGACCCAGATAACCGACGACCCATGCGCTTCCGCGGTGAGCTCGATGAACGGGAGCAAGCGACTCTCGACTTCACACGGCGACTCGGAGCCCTCCGCGCCTGTATGCCAGCCCTGAGGACCGGTGCCCTCGACTTTACCCATGTGGGTGACGAGGACATCTCATACCGTCGCTCTCAGAGCTCTCAAGACTGGGCGCTTATCGAGATCCGTCGTGGCGCCCCCTCCACCCCGCTTGATGTGGCGACCCGCGTAGGAGACAGCTGGAGCGGCGTCGCGGTCGACGCGCTCTCGGGAGAACGCGTGCGAGTCGAAGACGGCGCACTATCACGTACCCTAGTCAAACCGTATACTGTCCGAATCTTGCTTCCGGAAGGTCATCGATGTCTGCCCGCACCCTGAGCTTATTGATCGCGTTCACCGGCCTCTCTATGACCGCCTGTCTTGGTGACGCAGTTGACCCTAGGCCGCTTCCACGCCCAGCGTTAGATGGAGCCCTGTTTGATGCGCGAACACCACCGAGCGCGCCCGGGTATGGGTCTGGTTCCGGAAGTGGTGCCCCAGCGCCGAGCGGCCCAAGTGGACAAGGCTCTAGGGACGCTGAGGTGGATTATGATGGTGAGAGTCCCGAGACGGCGATGGACGCCGGAGCTGACGCGTACTCAGATGCGGAAGAACAGGACGCCGAGGAAGACTAATCTTCGCTCGCTTCCTCTGGCTCAGCAGCTCGCTTAACCTTGACGTGAACTTCATCCAGCTGCCGCTCATCGACCAACGATGGCGCCTCAGTCATCAAGCAACTCGCCTTCGTCGTCTTTGGGAACGCGATGACATCTCGGATGTTATCAGTGCCGGCCAAGAGCATGATCAACCGGTCCATACCGAACGCGATCCCGCCATGCGGTGGCGTTCCAAAGCTCAGAGCATCCAGCAGGAAACCGAACTTTCGGCGGCTCTCCTCTTCACTCAAACCAAGCAGCTCGAACACCTTCTCCTG
>CALELH010000726.1 GCA_937902595.1 uncultured Myxococcales bacterium | reverse complement strand
ACCCGCATTGGCGCTTTGGGATGGAGTATGAGCGGCTCTCCAAATCCCACACCTATGGCCTCTCCAAGATCTATGAGCTCGTCATCAATAATGACCCTGCGTACGCCTTCCTCTTGGAAGGAAACGAGGATGTTGACCAGAAGCTAGTGATGGCGCACGTCTTCGGACACAGCGACTTCTTCAAACACAACTTTTGGTTTAGTCGGACGAACAGACGAATGCTCGACACGATGGCGAACCACGCTACTCGGATTCGTCGCTACCACGACCTGTACGGCATTACAGCGGTGGAGCAGTTCATCGACACGTGTCTCTCCATCGAGAACCTAATCGATCTTCATCGGCCCTATCGGCCGAAGAAGAAGAGAGAGGAACTTCGACCTAAAGGTGATCTACCCGATGAATTGATTGGTGATCGTGACGCGCTTCCACGTCTTCAGGCGAAGGAGTACATGGAAGATTACGTCAATCCAGAGGAGTTCATTGAGGCACAAAGACGGCGTGCTCAAGATGAGCATGAGAAGAAGAAGAAGTTTCCGGAGCATCCGCAGCGCGACATCATGCTGTTCTTGATGCAGGAAGCTCCGTTGACTAAGTGGCAGAGGAACGTCCTCGGGATCGTTCGAGATGAGGCCTATTACTTCGCTCCTCAGGGGATGACCAAGATCATGAATGAGGGGTGGGCGAGCTACTGGCACACTCACATGATGACCCGCTGTGGGATTCTATCTCCGAACGAGTGTATCTGTTACGCGGACCGACACAGCCGCGCGACGGTCATGCATCGCGGGCGAATCAACCCATACAAGATTGGAATCGAGCTGTTTCGACACATCGAGGAGCGATGGAATCAGGGTCGGTTCGGCAAGGAATGGGATGAATGTACCGATATGCGGGAGCGTGCGAACTGGAATCGAAACACAGGTCTGGGCCGAGAGAAGATCTTCGAGATACGCAAGCATCACAATGACATCACCTTCCTAGATGAGTTCTTAACTCCAGAGTTTTGTGCAGAGCAGAAGCTGTTTACCTTCGAGCACAACCCGAGAGCGAATGAATGGCAGATCGCGACTCGCGAATTCGCCCAGGTGAAGCAGAAGCTGTTGACCCAGCTTACAAACATGGGTCAGCCCGTCATCGAGATCGAGGACGCGAATTATGAGAACCGCTCGGAGCTATTGTTGATGCATCGGCATGATGGAGTTGATCTGGACGAGTCGTACGCTCAAGCGACCTTGCAGAATCTCCACTCCCTGTGGAAGCGCAGTGTTCACATCGCGAGTCAGAAGGGTGACCGCGGTGTTTTACTCAGTTTTGACGGCAAGCAGCACTCTGAGAGTGGTTTTGATTTACCGACCTAATGGTCACTTAAGCCCAGTCTGTATTGTGTGTGAAGATCTGCTGCGTTGCGTCGTAGAAAACCGCACGCTATCCTGCTGTGCATATGATTTAGAGGATAAGGAATCAGCCGGGTTCAATAACCCCGGCGCAGCGCACCCCGATGAGTAGGACTAACCGGAGTGAAA
Source organism: uncultured Myxococcales bacterium (assembly GCA_937902595.1). Classification (GTDB taxonomy): domain Bacteria; phylum Myxococcota_A; class Bradymonadia; order UBA7976; family UBA1532; genus UBA1532. The sequence continues at coordinate 13,026 of CALELH010000726.1, read as the reverse complement.
TACGCACGCGGATTCCGCGAGTAGCGACTCAGCAGCCCGACTTTCGTGTCGTTGGCCATGGCGCGTCCGATGTAGGGCGGCGACGTGAGGTGAACGAAGATTCGTATCTCATTCTCCCTAAGAACAATATCTGGATCGTCGCTGATGGAATGGGCGGCCACGCAGGTGGTCAGGTCGCTTCAACACTGACCGTCGAGATGGTGGCTCGCTCCCTCGTCCGTCGATTGAGTGAGGCTGAAGAGGCTCAGCGGACTGACGACACCCCCTTGGACATGCCGGCGTTGATGACCGCCGTGATTAAGGAGTCGTGCGCGGCGGTGTTCGACAGCGCGTTGAATCAACCGCACCTTCGCGGGATGGGCAGCACTGTGACGGCGATGGTCGTCACTGGATCTGTCGCGTGGTTTGGCCACGTCGGTGACAGTCGCGCATATCTCGTTCGGGATGGCCAAATTAACCAAGTGACGGAAGACCACACCTGGGTTCAGGAGCAGGTCTCGGCTGGCTTGATTACCGAAGAGCAGGCTCGGAACTCGATGATTCGAAACATCATCACTAGGAGCATTGGCTTCGAGCGAGATGTCCGCGTCGATGTGGGCGCGGTGCCTTTAGTTCGTGGTGACCAATTTTTGCTCTGTTCCGATGGCCTTACGGGCCACGTCGAGGATCATGAGCTGCTCGAGATGATCGACTCAAACCACCGAAGAAGTGTGCCGGCGCAGCTGATCGATCTAGCGAACTCGCGTGGGGGCGAGGACAACACCACTGTTATTTTGACGACCGTCGTTTCTCGTCGAGGTCATGGACGCAGCGGTAAGCGTAGGAAGCCGTCGAGGTAGACCGAATGGGTTCAGCGAGTGTCTCTCTGTGCACTCTGGTTAGACCAGAGCTGGCGTTCCGTGGCGAAGGCATCCAGTTCTTAGCGTCCAAAGTCAAACAGATCGTCGTCATTGATACACAGCCATTTTCGGGTGCAGGGCGGCTCGTGGAGCGCGTCGGCGCTGTTCACGTCAAGCATCACTGGCAGGATAGCTTTGCCCTGGCGAGGAACGCTGGTCTCGAGGCTGTCGAGAGTGAATGCGTGCTCATCTTGGATGGAAATGAGCGCATTGAGAATGAGGCGTTCACCAAGATTGAGAGCATCACCGCTGCGGGGGTCGCCGAAGATGAAGTCCATTGCTTCCGAGTGGATGTCTTGGATAGGGCTGGAGAGATCATTGAGTCCACGTACGAACCTCGCCTGTGGAGATCGTCGGCAAGTATCGAGTATGTCGGGCGCGTTTATGAGCGTCTGAATACGGCAGAAGACATTCGTTTTGTCTTCCATGACGACATTAGGGTGATTCAGCTGGACGAGGTAGAGGACCCCGCCGAGCGGGCGGCCATCGTACAGAGAAATATCGATTTATTGGAGCGGCAGATAGAGGAGCACCCTGAGGATTCGCACACCCAATACTGCCTTGGCCTTCAGACGATGTTGCTGGGAGAGTATGAGACCGCATACGAGGTCTTTACTGAGGTTCGTGCTGTCGAAGGAAGCTCAGACAGAGGAAAAAGCGCCCTCGTCTTTGCCGTGGAATGCTTACGCCAACTGGACCGGCCTAAGGAGGCTTTTCAGCTTGGTCTAGATGGAGCGCGAACCGCGGATGACTATGGTGAACTCTGGTTTTTCTTGGGTCGGGCAGCCCTTGAGGCTGACATGCGAATCAAGGCTGACGCGGCCTTTAAGTACGCGAGCCGAATACCAGAGTCTGCGACGCCGGCGTTGTTTCGAGATCCCACGATCTCCGAATGGCGTGGGCGCCTTGGACAAGCGCAAGCTTTGGCGAGTCTGCGGGAGGTCAAGGATGCAGAGAATGTTCTACAGTCCATCCGTGAGTACATGCCCATCGGTAAGGCCGCAGAGGTCGACATCGACTTCATTCGGATTTGGCTCCAGTTGGACCAACCGAGTTTAGCGTGGGCCACCCTGGAGCCGTGGCTCGACGATATGCCGGCGTGGTGTGCCATCAGCTTTGTAGAGATCTTGGAGTACTTTTGGCACGCCAAAGGTCCGCACTCCACCTATCGGTTCTTTCAAGAATGTCTCGTGGCGCACAACGCTTTCATTAAGCAGCTTTCTGTAGCCTCTGTCGGCGCGGCGTTGGCTGAACTTAACGAGGATGAAGAGTCCCACTTCGAGCTCCTTCGACTCTGCATTGATCTAGACTCTAAAGACGCACAGCATTACGCGACGCTCTCTCGAATTCTCGTACAGAGGGGTGAGCTTGAATATGCGAAGGAGATCGCCGACCTCGGTCGCGCTCTCCCCGAGCTCCCACCGGGATCGGCCCCTTGAGTGTTCAGGGCGACTCCTCTTCTCCTGAGGGGGTGGTCAGAGTCTCACTTTCTCGCCAGGATGGACCAAGAGAGGACCTCTTAGTCGTTGAGGAGCCCTTGGCGATTCGGGTTAATCAGCGCTCTATCGCCGTCGTCTTGCGTACCCCGACATCATTGGAGCAGGATTTAGATCTCGCCATTGGGTTTCTTGTGACCGAGGGGGTGATCGATGGCCTCGACGACGTCGCGGCAGCCAGTCACTGTACAGACCCCGCGCGACCCAATCGTCAGAACGTCGTTCAGATCAGCCTAAATTCAGGTTTGTCCGAGGGGCTCCACCGTTTGGAGCGGGCCCAGAGAACTCAATTTGTCGGGTCCAGCTGTGGAGTCTGTGGCAAGGCCTCTATGGACCGGGTGTTCCAATGTGTTACGCCGTTCAAAGAGCGTCGGAGCCTTCAGCCTGATCTTATATACGCCCTTCCACACAGGTTAAGGGCTGAGCAGACGCTCTTTCAGGAGACGGGAGGGCTCCATGGTGCGGGTCTCTTCACTGCGGATGGCGATCTCTTATTCTTGGCGGAGGACGTGGGTCGCCATAACGCCGTCGACAAAGTGATCGGCCGAGCGTTTAGGGCTGGGCTACTTCCTCTAGGAGAACACATCCTCGTCGTCAGTAGTCGGGCGGGTTTTGAGATTGTTCAGAAGGCCCTCATGGCCGGAATTGGTGCGGTGATCTCTGTCGGCGCCGCGAGTAGTTTAGCGGATGAACTCGCCAGAGAGAGCCGGTTGGCGCTCTACTCTTTTGTTCGTGATGGCCAGTTTAATGGCCACTCCGATTAACGTGTGCGCTGGTTATACAGAGCCCGGCTGAGGGCGCCAATCTCATCTAAACTGAAGGTCTCACCCCTACGCCGTCCATCGAGACCAGCCTCCTCCAAGAGGGTGTCTACGTTATCGCAGACGGACTTCAACGCTTTTCGAGCCATCTTCCGTCGTTGAGCGAAGAGCGCACGTACGACGATGCGAAACTGAGCTGGGTCACCTACATCGACGGCCGGCTCCTCTCGACGCTCCATAACGATGACCGCTGAGTCGACCTTTGGCGGCGGATGGAAGCTGCCTGGTGGGACATAGAACACCAGAGAGGTCACGGACCAAAGAGCGGCCTGGACGGACAGAGCGCCCGCCGCTCTCGTCCCCGGCGGTGCCGCCAAACGCTCAGCAAACTCCTTTTGCAGCATGAAGCACGCCCGTCGCCAAGACGTGGGTGCCTGTAATAGGCTTAGAATGATCTGCGTGCTGAGGTGATAAGGGAGGTTGCCATAGACGAGTAAAGGCGCTCCGACCTCTTTCTCCAGATCCGGCCAGTGCACATCCAGTACATTACCTTCACGGATCTCGACGTGCTCAGCCCATGCGGTCTCAGCGCGGGCGACCGGGACAAGATCTCTGTCGTATTCCAGGGCGATCACTCGACCAGCTGCGGGAGCGAGGGCGCGCGTGAGGGTGCCGCACCCAGCGCCAATCTCAAAGACGGTGTCATCAGCGCTGACCCCACCACACTGAACGATGCGTCCGGGTACTGTTGGATCGACCAGAAAGTTCTGTCCAAAGTGCTTCTTCGTCCACAGGTTGTGTGCCTTGAGTACGGCGCGGGGATCGTGGAACATTATCGGTCCAATCGCCAAGACGCGACCGCGTTCATGCGGCGATCTTCTTGAGTGTGTCCCGTTCCAATTCGAAGTCCCGCTTCGACGCCAGCTGACCCAGCGATCATCGCTGCGTTGTCGGTACACCACCGGGGCCGAGGCACATGTAGCTGCACGCCGTCGCTCTCTAGGGCCTCCCGCATCTTGTCTCTCAGAACGCCGTTGCAGGCGACACCTCCGGCTAATACGACGTCGCCCACGCTGTGAGCCTTCGCCGCAGCGACCGTGCGATGCACGAGCTGATCAACAGCTGACCTCTGGAAGCTTGCGAGAAGGTCTGCTTCTTCCTGCCCTTCGGGCAGGGGTGTTGGGCCGGAGTAGTTCTTTAGCTTGGTGAGCACAGCCGTCTTGAGACCACTGAAGCTGAAGTCGAGAGCCCCGCTCTTAAAACGAGGTATGGTAAATCGGTGAGCTCGATCGTCGCCTCCACGTGCGGTGCGCTCAATGATTGGCCCACCGGGATATCCGAGCCCCATCATTCGAGCGACCTTGTCGAAGGCTTCACCGGCGGCGTCGTCACGGGTGTTCGCGATTTGGATGACGCGACCCGGTGCTTCCACATAATAGACCGCCGTATGCCCACCGCTGACGGCCAGGGCGACGTGAGGGTAATTGGGGCCGACGGGCCTCGGCTCTCCTGGACGATGAAGAAAGACCGCGTGCAAGTGCCCTGCCAGGTGATGCACCGGAACAAGCGGTTTGTTGTGAGCGTAGGCGAGTGATTTTGCGACCTGGAGGCCAACGAGCAAAGCGCCCACGAGGCCTGGACCACGGGTGACGGCGATGGCGTCGATTTCGGACCAATCGGTGTCAGCCTGATCTAGGGCTTCTTGAACGACGGGCACGATATCAACGATGTGATTTCGGCTCGCTAATTCTGGGACAACGCCCCCATATTTCCGATGGATATCGATCTGAGTCGCGACAGGGTCACTGATCACGCAGTGTCCATCATCGACGATCGCTGCTGCTGTCTCATCACAGCTGGTCTCAATAGCGAGAACGCGTGCCATACTCTCACATCTCTTTGAATGTCTTAGACGACATCGTGCCAAGGTTGATTAAGGTACGCTTGATGGACCAAAACGCCCGTCAGTTCAAGCCGTCTTTCATTCCCTTGATGACTTGCCTGACCTCGTTAGCGAAGCGGCCGCTTGGCGCGAGCTTTAAGTAGCGCTCATAAGCGACGATCGAGTTCTTGGACATGCCTAGCTCTTGTCGAGCGTTACCGAGTAGGAGGAACACCTCCGCATTATTTCGGTCGATGCGCGCAGCCTTCTCAGCCGCCTCTAGGGCGTCGCGGACTCGATTTACTTCGAGTAACGCTTTCGTATATCCGAGGAGCGCCGCTTTGGATCCTGGTGAGACCGCCAACGCCTTTTCATACTGTACGACCGCGTCCTTATACTTGCCCTTCTTGTAAAGCTTAATCGCTTTGGATGTGAGGGAGCGTGCGTTGGCCTTATCCTTCTCGTTGACCTTGGGCACCTCAAGCGCCTGTGCTTTAGGCTTGGCCTTTGAGACGACCTTCTTGGCTTTGATTGGAGCTGGCTTATTTGGCTTAGGCGTAGGTGCGGCCTTCTCGGCGTCACCGCCTTGTTCATCTTTCTGTGCTGGCTCAGGGTCCGGGGCGACAGCCTCAACGGGCTCAACTGGTACAGAGACTCCCTCTGGAAGAGGTTCTATACCGCCATCTGGTTCACTTGGAATCTGCCACCCTGCGTCGATCGCCTGGACAGACCCAACGGGCTGGCGCTTCTTACTCTCATTCTCTGTCCATCGATTCTTGAGCGCCGATGAAGAGGTCGTGATCGGTTCCACACGGTCTTGCAGGAGCACGAAGGCTACGCCGCCGATGAGGATCGCCGCCACCAGACCGACGGCGATCTTCGCGCCACCCGTCGATTGTGGTTCGTCATCATCGTCTAATCCACCGAAGTCGAAGGGATCTTCGGATACGGATCCGCCATCATCGAAACCACCATCCAAAGCGAAGAACGCGTCTTCTTCTTCGACATCAGAGACTTGGTTTTGACCACCTTCATATTCCGGAAAGACCTCTTCGTCTTCTCGCATCAACGCCATCTCTAAAGACGCTGCCGCAGAGTTCGCTCGCTCCTGAGATGCCTTCGCTGATTCGGCCAATTCCCATAGCGAGCTGCTGGTGTCAGCCGATTGGGCCTCTGGCGCGGCCTCTTGTGCCGGAGCTTCAGCCTCTTCTTGCGCCGGCTCTTCAGCGGGGGAGGGCGTTGGAATCTCCGGAGCTGCCGTCGTCTCTTCTGGTCGTTGACTGAACGCTTCAGGTGGTGGAGGCGGCGGGTTGGGCGCCGCGGTTTGAGCGGTTGGTACCTTAAGCGCCACCCCATCTGTTACAGACTGCAACAGGGCGTCGGCAAGTGTCGCCTTCTCAGCAGGAGGTACAGACGGCTCGTAGTCAGGGATCGGTTCCGGCTCGGTTGCCTGGACGCTCCCATCGGAGACCGCAATAATCCCTTCGAAATATAGTTGGCTGAGCGCGTCGAGCGCTTCCAGATCTGGTAGACCGGCCGCCGCGACGACCTCTCGCGCAGAGCGCTGCCCATCGAAGAGTCTGAGCATGCCGCTGACGGAATCCTCTAGCTCGGCGAGATGGTCGGCGAGCTCGCTATAATCGACCGTAAAGACGGTGTCTAGGGAGGGCAACTGTTCGGCGATTCGTCCCCAATCGTCCGTACGACGCAGGCCCTCCATGAGTAGTTTTTGCGTGCTCTCAGACATCGCTACGGGCCGTCGAGGAGGCCGGAAGTCAGCTTCGAAGGAGCCCTCATCCCAGGTGAGCATCCGGTATACAGCCTCTTCCCCCTGGAGCGTCCCTGCGTTAGCGTCAATCACCTGTCCATCACGGAACCAAATCGTGCCACGGTTCTTACCGGCTTCGATACGGAGAGCGCCACTCTTTCGACCTAACTCCATGGCCTGGAGGAGGTCTACTACGCTCATGTTGCCGAGGTCACCGAAGAGCCGCTTTTGAGTTTGCGACGTTTGAATCGCGTCGCGCTCTTTTCTGTCCAGTAGACCCTGGATTCTGTCCGCGAGGTCTCGGGTATAAACGGGACGGATCAGGTAATCGTCCGCACCCAACTCGAGGCCCCGAACCTTAGAGTCAACGGTATTGTCCTTAGTTAAGAACAAGAACGGGATACTCGACAGGGCCGGGTCGCGTTTGATCTTTTGACATAGGTCAAATCCAGAGACGTTCGCTAGCATGGTATCCGAGACGATCAGATCAGGCTGACCGGCGGCCAGCTTCGACAGCGCGTCCGCGCCATCTCTTGCGGTCGTTACCAAATAACCAGCTTTGCGAAGCGACACCTCCATCACCCGGAGGTGCTGCGCGTCGGATTCAACCAGCAGGAGTGTGTGCTGTGCCATGTCTCTCCTGGAAAAGTGCTTCTGCCATCTTGAAGTCAGTTGGGGTCATCAGTAAAGAAAACCGCGCGCAAAGAATGTTTCATTCTCGGCTCACCAAATCCAACATTTCAGCAAAGGCGTTTCGCCCTTTCTCTTGTAATGCGTCACCGCTGAGTTCTGGTACGGTCCCAGAACGGTCTCCCTGGAAGAGTTCCTCGGGAATCTCAAACAGGAATCGACTTGGTTTTCTAGCCTTTGTCCGACCGAAACGAAGCCGCTTTCGAGCGCCGGTCAAGGTGAGCAACTGTTGCGCTCGGGTGATTCCGACATAGACGAGGCGTCTCTCCTCGGAGACGTCCACAGGAAGATCAGCGCCGCTGCCTCTACCGGGCATTTGAAGATGCGGCATGAAGCCCTCTTCCACACCGACCATATAGACGTACTTGAACTCCAAGCCCTTTGAACCGTGTAGGGTCATGAGCGAGACGAGGTTTTCCTGTTCGTCCTCATCCTCGTCCCGATTTGGGTTGAGGGTTAGCTGGGTTAGGTAGTCTTCCAATTTACCGTCAGGCTCTCGTTGTCGAAATGAGTCTAGCGCGACAGAGACCTCCTCTAGATTGTCCATTCTCTGTGCGACCCGCTTCGGGTTACGATCGGTACGTGTGAACACATTCCGAAAGTCGATCTTTCCTGTCAGCTCTCTACAGATCATTCCGAGGTTAGACCCCGACGTTGAGAACTGTGCTCGGTAGTGTTCCAGCAGCTCGTTGAAGGCACGCACCGATGAACGAACGCCCTCGGTGAGTCCAGGGACCTTGTTCGGATCCTGGATGAGTCGGAAGAAGGGGACTCCCTTCTCTTGGGCTCGGTTCGCGATCTTTTGGATACTTTGATCACCGATTCCTCGAGCGGGAAAATTGATGATTCTACGCAGGGCGGTTTCATCCCACGGATTAGAGATCGCGCGGAGGTAGGCCAATAGGTCCCGCACCTCTTTGCGGTCATAAAACCGAGTACCACCGACGATGCGATACGGAATATCGAGACGCCTGACCGCGTCCTCGAGGAGCCTTGATTGTGCGTTTGTTCGGTAAAGGATCGCAAAATCTGACCAGCTGACGGCGTCCCGTCGCTTACAGCCGCTCAGATCCGTCGCGACCCAGCTCGCCTCTTGGTCACCATCCGGAGCTTCGTAGTATCGCAGCGCTTCCCCTTCGCCAAGATCACTCCAAAGGCTCTTGTCGTGTCGTTCGCTGTTATTGAGAATCAGCCTGTTTGCGGCCTTCAATATCCGGTTTGTCGAGCGGTAGTTTTGGGTGAGATCAATCCGGTCCGCGCCAGCGAAGTGCTGATCAAAGCGCAGGATATTTCCAGCCTCCGCGCCTCGCCAGCCATAGATCGACTGGTCATCATCACCGACCGCGCAGACATGATTGTATCTCTTGGCGAGCGCCTTGAGCAGCCGAAGCTGGGATAGGTTTGTGTCTTGGTATTCGTCGACCATTATGTGTCGGTATCGGCCAGACCATCGGTAGCCGATCTCTTTATCTTTCTCCAAGACCCAAACAGGCATCGCGATCAGGTCGTCGAAGTCGACCGCGTTCATCGCCCGTAGACGACGACCATAGAGTGGAGAGATGTGAGCAGCGACTCCGTCAAAACCACCACGCTTGGGGTCGGGTCGCTCTAAGCGACTCTTGTAATGGCTGATCAGCCCCTGAATTGTACGGGGATCATATTGGTCGACGTCGTACCCGGCGTCTTTCATCAGATCGCGAATCGCCGCGAGCTGATCTCCCTCGTCGAGGATAGTGAATTTCTTACTCAGTCCGACCGAGGCGTATTCTTCCTTAAGAAATCTGAGTCCGAGAGCGTGGAACGTGCTGAGGGTCGCGCTCGTAGCGAGAGGCCCCACCAAGTCGAGGACGCGCTCTCTCATCTCGTTTGCGGCCTTGTTCGTAAACGAGAGGGCAAGAATCTCACTGGGACTCACACCCTGTTCGATCAGATAAGCGATGCGGTAGGTGATGACACGAGTCTTACCGGACCCAGCGCCAGCGAGAACCAAAACCGGGCCGTCGATATGGAAGACAGCTCGCCGCTGCGCTGGATTAAGATGCGCGTAATCGATCAACAGAAGGTCTCTCTATTCAAGATTTGACGTGGAATTATAACCGATTCGAACCTTAGCTGATCCTTCTTTTTCGATCTTGCGGAGATCTTTTGTTTTGTCAGTGTCGAGATTGATACCAGCCTAGGCTTGACAGTTGTCGACTCCGATCTTAAGAAACTGATCAGTAATTGAATGACTGTTCATTCAGAAAGAGAGTTTGCTCGTGTCTGGCCCACGGCTTGGTGACAAAAGACAGAGGATCCTAGACGCAGCGGTCCAAGTTTTTGCTGAGCGCGGGTTCTTCCACTCTCGAGTCAACGATGTCGCGGAGGCAGCCGGTGTCGCCGGAGGCACGATCTACCTCTATTTCAAGAACAAGGACGATCTGCTCATCAGCCTTTTCGAAGACCGGATGGATTCAATTCTGGAGGGTCTGCGGGAGTCCCTGGCCGAAGAGCCGGACGCCCGCGCGCGACTTCGGCGGTTTGTCCAGCTTCATTTTCAGTTGGTGGAGAGCGATCCAGCCTTGGCAGATGTGCTCTCCGTCGAGCTGCGTCAATCTTCGAAGTTCGTTCGAGAGTATAAAGCGCACAAGTTTTACGAATATCTTGGCGTCGCCGAGGAGATCTTGAGAGAAGGAGCGACGGATGGTTTCTTTCGTTCCGATATCGATCCCAAGGTCTTCCGACGCGCGCTGTTCGGCGCCCTGGATGAGGTAACCCTAATGTGGGTCCATGGGCAGCGAGAAGGCCGAACACCACCGTGCTCTCTAGAGAGCGCGGCAAACCAAGTCCACAATTTGTTTTCTTCGGGCGTATTCTGCCCGATTCCTGCTGATAGGAGTGACCCTTGAAGATACTCGTCACCGCCAAGCGGGTTACGGATCCCGACACAAAGATCACCTTGAAAAAGGATGGGACCGGACTCGACCTGGACAACGTTGATTATAAGATGAATCCCTTTTGTGAGATCGCCGTTGAGGAGGCTCTTCGAATCGCCGAAGACGCTGATGATCCTGAGGTCGTCGTTCTCGCGATTGGAGAGGAAGAAGCGACCAAGGAGATTCGGACCGGTCTCGCGATGGGCGGCGACCGCGGCATCTTGGTCGAACATCCCGAAGATGAGCTCGACTCTGACCTCGTAGCTCGAATCATGGTGAAGCTATGCGAGAAGGAAGAACCAGACTTGGTTATCCTCGGCAAGCAGGCCATCGATGGTGATAACAACCAAGTTGGACAGCTACTCGCAGAGTACTTGGGGTGGCCTCAGGCAACCTTTGCGTACGCTGTTGAGGTGAATGATGACTTTGATGGCGCCGAGGTGAAGCGTGAAGTGGATGGCGGTGTTGAGACCGTGTCTTTAACCTTCCCCGCTGTGCTGACTACAGACCTACGACTCAATGAGCCACGCTACGCGAGTCTGCCTGGCATCATGAAGGCTAAGCGTAAGCCGATGGATGAGTATGATGTTGATGACCTCGGCGTCGACGATGGTCTCAAGGTCGAGACCGTTGGTTTCGGCATGCCGCAGGAGCGACAAGCAGGCGTTCTCGTCGACTCTGTCGACGCTCTCTTGGACAAGCTGGCGAACGAGGCCAAGGTCATCTAAGGCCCGAAAGGATTCAGAAAATGAGTAATATTATCGTTCTCGCAGAGCACGAGTCGGGTCAGCTGGTTAAAGCTTCGCTTTGCGCTGTATCTGCGGCGAAAGAGCTGGCTGCTAAGGTAGGCGGCGGATTTGACATCGCGATCGCTGGTCAGGGTGTTGACAGCATAGCCGCTGCGCTCGCTGGATACGGAGCTGCGACTGTCTATCAACTGGAAGATGCCTCGCTCGCGGGATACACCGCGCAGGCGTACGCTCAAGCGTTTGGGACAGCTGTGAGCGCCTCTGGCGCCCAGTATGTCGTGGCAGCTGCCACCTCGAAGGGCAAGGACTGCACCCCGCGCGTCGCTGCCCGCTTAAACGCAGGCATGGCGAGCGACATCACCGCCATCAACGGAGATGCAGGTAACTTGACCTATACCCGACCGATGTGGGCAGGCAACGTTATGGGCGAGGTGAAGGTCAACACAGACATCACCGTGTTGACGGTACGAACCACCGACTTTGATGCAGCGGCTAGCGACGGTGGCCAGAGCGCCGTGGAGAAGATGGCGGCGGGCGTCGACACCGGGTCTCTAAGGATGTCTTATGTTGGTCTCGACGCCGTTGAGTCGAACCGGCCAGCGCTCACGGACGCGGACGCGATCGTCGCAGGGGGTCGCGGCCTCAAGGCTGCGGAGCACTTCAGCCTGGTCGAAGCGCTCGCAGACCAGCTCAACGCTGCGATTGGCGCGAGCCGAGCCGTGGTGGATGCTGAGTGGGTGCCCAATGACTGGCAGGTGGGACAGACCGGTAAGGTTGTGGCTCCGGGATTGTACATCGCCGTAGGCATCAGCGGTGCCATTCAACACCTCGCCGGGATGAAGGGCTCCAAGACGATCGTCGCGATCAACAAGGATCCTGACGCGCCCATCTTCAGCGTCGCTGATTACGGTCTCGTCGCTGACCTCTTTGATGTGATGCCTGAGCTCACAACGAAGATCGCTGCTCGCTAGGAGCCAGCCAACGATTGGTCCTCTAAAACGATGAGTCATATCGACCAAAAAATTCCCATCCCTGGCCCGAGCGTCGCGGCCCGAATCGTCGAGGGGCAGGCGCTCCTTCTCGATCCGGCCGCGACTGAGCTACGCCGTATGAATCCGGTTGGCTCTTTCGTTTGGGGTCTCATCATGGAGCGCTCCCATCCTGTCGGGAACATTCTTGCGGCCGTAGTTGAACAATTCGAGGTCGAATCAAGCGTCGCTGAAGCAGATCTGGTGACGTTTCTCGAAAAACTCGAGGCCGAAGGCCTAATCACCTACAAGAGCGATTGATTTTCAACACCACCGCGTTAAAGTGCCATGCGCGGTCCGCTCGTTTTCTCCAAGCTGTGAGCTGGTGAGCGAATCGCTCGTCCTTATTATTAGTGAGTATTTAAAGAGTTTACGCGGGCTTCGTCTTCAAACGTCCAGGCTTAGACGGTGAAATCAACCGTAGAAGTATGGAACACTGACTTGGTTGGACACAGGACCCAGTCGGGATTTTACGCCCCAGTTGAGAGAGAGCTTCAATGAACACGTTTCGTTTCACCCATATCTTACTCGCCTTTGCGGCCCTCTTGGTCGGAGGTTCGCTTGGTTGCGATGATGGCGGGCCACCAGCCCTGCCGCCGGAGCAAGATATGGAGGTGCCTGCTGACATCGGTTTGGGAGCAGTCCAGATCTCATCACCTAGCGATGGCGACACTCTCACGGCAGCGGACGACCTCGATGGTGATCTCACCAATGGCTTACAACTCAAGGTGGTTATTGTTACGTCGAACCCAACGGCGACGGTCACTTTGACGGTACCAGGCTCCGAACCGGTGACCGCAGGTGCCGTCGGTGGTCGAGTCGAGTTCGACGCATCCTT
>CALELH010000725.1 GCA_937902595.1 uncultured Myxococcales bacterium | reverse complement strand
TAGGCTGTCCAGGGGCGCCTCCAGCACCAACGGCTTCGGGCTCCCCGTCGCATGGAGCAGGGGGCGTGGGGCGCGCGACGCTGAGGGTGAAGTCTCCTTCGCCTTCGATAGAGTCGACCACGATCATAAACACGCCGGCCGTCTCAAAGTTAATCGTGGTCTGCTCGGCGCCAGCTCCGCAGCCCAGTTCGTCAGCATCGGCGCTGCAGTTCCATAACGCGTAGACCACGGCCTCAAAGTCCGCCTGTACCTGAAGTGTAACCTCCCCCGGATGAGATAAGGTCAATGCGTAGACTGCCTCGCGGCCTTGTCGTCCGCCACAGGTGCCGCTGAGCGTTGATGACTCGCCTAGGGTTCCTTGCACCAAGTCTTGATCTCGGTCAATACGACGCAGCGTTATGCCCTCGGGGCATTGAGGGTCCGCCTCGTTGCGCCAAGAGGCAGAGACGCAGTCGAGATCATCAGGATAGTCGATGAGGCCGTCACCATCGTCATCAAGGGCGTTATTACAGGGGAGAGTTCGCTCCGGATCCTGCTCTGTTTCATCGTTTGGCGACGTGCACCCAGGATCCTCAGGCCAATCTATCAGACCGTCCCCATCGTCGTCTTCGCGATTACTGCACGATGGGAAGACCTCCATGCATGGGGTGTCCGGTCGTCCGCCGCAGAGGTGGACCGGTACGATGTTCCGACTTCTCGCTAATGCTAGATTTGCGGGCGTAGGCTGGCCGCTTCGAGTGAGCGCGTTCATGTAGATATTGGACGGTTCGTGGATGTCCGGCTCTCGGCGTGTACGGACCCGTACGCGATAAAAATTGTTTGGAGCAAACCCGTCCCCACCGAAATCACTCACCCGGAGGTAGATCACCTCATCGCCAAAGATAGGCGCCGAGATGGCAGCCCGGTGGGGGGCAGGTTCGTCGGAGGGGTCGCGGGCCGCGTTCGGGTCGAACACCCGCTGCACTTGAAGGCCGGCACATCGGCCACCATCTAGGCACGTGCCCACCCCTGCGCAGAGGCCGTTGGGCCCGCAGTTCTGCCCGTAGCCAGCGCAGGCCCATCGGTTATCACACTGGGCGTTGAGCTCGCGGCAGTCTTCGTCTGCCTCACAGGGGCTGGGCTGGTGGACCCTGAGGAGCGAAATGG